>CABSAB010000010.1 GCA_902475515.1 uncultured Eubacteriales bacterium
CCCCTGGCAGACGTTCCGGGGCGCTATGTTTGGGGCATTGCGGATGAAAAATCTGTGGAGGCGGCCATCCAGCGCTCCATGGGCCGGGCCCCGGATGTGCCGGGCATCGACATGGATGCCCTGTACAAAAACTGGCGTGCCGAGCTGGACACAGAGCTCTCCTGGGAGACCATGTACAAGGCCGACACGCTGGAGGCTCTGGCGGAGAAGCTCCATGTACCCGCTGACCGTCTGCAAAAGGCGGCAGATGCCTACCACGTATCCCTAAAGGACCAGCCCGACATGGGCCCCGGCCCCGACGGCCGTCCCATGCCGCCCAAGCAGCCCCTGGGCGACGGTCCCTACTATGCCGTTTACAAGAAGATGTTCCATGAGAACGCCCTGGGCGGTGTGGTCATCGACGAGAACACCAATGTGGTGCGGGGCGGACGGCCCGTTCCGGGGCTCTATGCCACTGGCGACGGCACCCGGGGCGTCATGGTGCCCGGAATGGTGGGTGTCGGCTACATCGAAGGGACCATCTCGGCGCTGACCTTTGCCCTGACCTCCGGCTTCGTGGCCGGGACAGAGGCCGCGGCATTTACCGCATAACCGAAAAAGCAGCAATCAGGTCCACTGGGTTACCAGTGGACCTGATTTGTTTCGTATGTAAAAAGCCGGGAGTCTCTGTGCTTCAGCCGCGGCATCCACCGGGCTATGCGCAAATCCGTCCGAGCATATACTCCGCGTATTCCACCGCCAGCGCAGCTTCCGGATGCATCGGCATCTGCTCCTCATAGGCCCGCAGAGCCGCTCTGACCAATCCATGGTATTGCACCGGAAGATGTTCCATCCCCCACTGCCCGCCCTCGGACTTGGAGAGGATCAAGCGGCATTCCTTGTAGGCCAGCACCCGGCATAAGTTCAGCGAACAATATACCGGGTCCCGGAGAATGTCCTCCGGGGCTTGCGCCACATCGGACCGGATACTGTCAAAATAGAACGCATGGTCCACCGGCCCGAAAACCTCTGGGACCGCTTTCCCCCAGAGGGTCTCTCCCCGGTGGCGCAGGATGGCCATGGAAGCCGCCAAGTCCCGGTCCTCGCCCCGCATCTTTTGGATATAGTCCGCAGGGTCCGCCCGGTACCATTCCAAATGAGCTGCTGAGAAATGCAGTTCAAAGGGCGTTGGGTACACAAAGGGATCGCACACATCCTGCCGGATCACGCTGAGCTCCAGCCCCTTGGGGGGCGCATTTTCATTCTGGGCGGCCACCATCTGCATATACCGCCCCTTTTCGTCATCGGACATGCCGTTGCGCACCACCACAAGCAAATCGATATCGCTGCTTTCCCAATGAAAGCAGTCCATGGCTGCGGACCCGTGGAGATATACCCCCACCAGGTTCTCCCCCAGGATGTGCCGGCTCTGCCGCACAAACACATCCAGCAGATCATGAAGCCTGTCCATCGTTACACACTCCTTGCTGCCTTCGGCTGTTTTGGATCTCAGCATAACATGTGCGAAACGCCCTGTCAATCGCAGCACCGCCATGCAAACGCGGGCGTATTTTTTGACACATTGAATCTTTTTCGAAAGAAACATAAAAAAGTGTAACTCTTTGGGGATAACCGGCGTCACTATTAGCAGAAGGAGGAGACGCCCATGACGGATGAACATCTGCTGCAGAGCCTGCAGGACGGGCAGCAGGAAGCGCTGGAAGCGCTGATGCGAAAATACTACCGGTATATCTATACCATCGTTGCCAACACGCTTGGCCCCGCCGGAAGCCCTGAGGATGTAAAGGAGTTGGTCCAAGATACCTTCTACGCGGTCTGGCGCCATGCGGAAGCTGTCCACGGGCGGGTCCGGCCATACCTCAGCACCACAGCCAGAAACAAGGCCGTATCCTGGCTTCGGGGCCGGCGGGAGCTTCCCATGAGCTTGGATATGATCGAGATTCCCGATCCGGACGGCTCTTTGGAGGACGCCGCCCAGCAGGCGGAGCTGACCCGGCAGATCCAAAGCGCCATTAGCCGGATGCGGCCTAAAGACCGTGAGATCTTTTTCCGCTACTACTATTACGCACAGACCACACGGGAGATATCCGAGCAGATGGGCCTCTCTCCCAATGTGATCCGCACCCGCCTGACCCGGGGCAGAAAGATCCTGAAGAAAACACTTTGCAAGGAGGAACCGCATTGAAGATCAGTATTATGGATCTGATGGGACATTACTACGGCGATCCCATCAAAATCAATACCCCCCAGAGCGCTGCAGTAGGCGGTACTGCCGCGCCCACCGATCCCGCGCCGCAGCCCAAAGGGCACCGCTTTCGGCAGCCTCTGCTTATTGCAGCCTCGCTGATCCTGGTGGTCACTGCCGCCGCTGCCGTTCCTTTTACCCTGTCCCGGACGGTTGGCAGCCGGACGATGGCGGAAGCAGGCGTTTCTGTGGAGAGCGTTTTGGATGAACTTCCACCGGAACTTCCCTCTCAACTGCCCGCCGCATTACCGGAAAGCAGCCTGGAAAGCGCACCGGAAACAGAAGCCGAGGGATCTCCGGCTCCGTCGGAAGCACCCGCAGACACCTCTGCCATCACGCCCGTGATCCTTTCGGAGCAGATTACGGCCTATGCCAACGCATATTGCTATGGTAACCTTCTCTACACGGACAGCGGCTACTATACCATGGGGGATACCGGCCCAGAGCCGGTGGAAACCACCAATCTGAACACCACCGTATCCCTGCGGGGCGACTGGAACGTCAATATTGACTATGCGGTGATCGACGGGGCCCTCTGTTTTCTGGACTGGAACAGCGTCGGCGCCGCCGAGCCGGGACGGGCAGTGGCTTACCCCGTAGCAGGAAGCCCCGACACGCTGATGCTGATGGTCTCCCGAAACGGGGTGGATATCTTCAACAACGAGCAGTCTTTTGACTACAAATTCCTGTACAACGTGCTGACCGGAGAGATCACCGATCCCCTGGCAAACGTGCCGGAGCTTGACAGCCACGGCACCGTCTCGCAGGTGCTGTTCAACAGCGATTTCAGCCGGGCCATCGTCAGCGTGGAGCCGGAAATCCGTCGGCTGCCGGAGGAGCTTCGCACCGTTACTGTGGGAAAAGAGCATCATAGCTATCTCTGTGATCTTTCCACCGGGGAAATGACCGCTGTGGCCGACCTGGCTGCTCCCCTCATCGAGGGACTGGGGCTCTCTGCCGATGAATTTGCCGAGCTTGGCATGTGCTTCTTCTCGGACAATGACAACATTCTTCTGTATGACATCCGGTCCTTCCTCAATCCATACGGTGATTTGGACCTCAGATATTGGCTGTTCTCCTGCAATGTAGAGACCGGAGCACTGAATTACAGCATAGAAAATGTAAGGATGACACCCAGTACCGCTTTGACCTTTGATTACAACTTCCCCTATGTCCACTTCTGGAACTATGTTTTGGACAGTCAGACCGGTGCAGAATATGAGCTGCCTATGAGCACGGAACAGCTGTTTTTCATGCCTGCCCATGTCCAGGCGGGCCGCCGCACAGCCATCTTTACCACAGGAGGTGGATTCCATGATACGGATGTAGAGGAAATCTATCTGCTGGAGGGCAGTCAGCTGTGCACGATCGGTCTGGGTGACGAGCCGGAATTCGCGGAAAATGTCTTTTTTGTGACCGAGAACTGGCTGTGCATCACGGACAAATCTTCCGTCTATTGCTACCACATTCCCGATGATCTTCCCATGACGCCTCTGACCGCGAACTAACAGCCGCCCAGCCGTGCAAAATTGCGCATAGGATACAAAAATCCCCGGATACCGCAGTATCCGGGGATTTTTTTGCAATTAGAACTCGCCCTTGCCGATATAGTCGTTTACATTGTCCTTGGTAATGTAGGTGAGCTCGGTGTAGTGGTAATACTCCGTAGAACCGTTGGTGAACACCTCAGCCATGGCAACGCCCAGCTCAGCGGCAATGGCGTCGGCACGGTTCATGACGGTCAGCTCCAGCTTGCCGTCGGCCACAGCCTGGATGGCATCATTCTGGCCGGTCAGGGAGTAGACCTTGATCTTGTCGGTGAGCCCGGCCTCCTCGATGGCAGCCACAGCACCCATGGTCAGGTCGTCGTCATAGCCCATCACAATGTTGATGGAATCACCGTCGGTCTGAATGTGGTTCTCCATAAATGCCTTGGCGTCGGTGCGGCTGGAGTACGCGTAGTCAGGCTCCAGCAGCTCATAGTTGGCGCCTTCCATGGCACGCTTAAAGCCCGCTTCCCGCTGGATATAGTCATCCAGGAAGGGCACACCGGAGATCTGCACCACCTTGCAGCCGGCGTCGGCGCCGTTCTGCTCAATGACATACTGGCCGATGTCATAGCACATCTGCTCCTGGTCGGGGCCGACGCAGGCTTTGACATACTGGCGGCCGCTCTCAGCCACATCCAGCGCAGCCATGAACACAGGGATGCCCGCCTCGTCAGCGGTCTTGGCGATATCCGCGTTGGCGGCGGGGTCGCCGCCGAAGATCACCAGGGCGTCCACGCTGGCGTCGATCATCTGCTGGCAATACTCCGCAATCTTGGCAACGTCGGTCTGGGCGTCCAGATTGCGGTAGGTGGCGCCGGCGTCGGCGACCAGCTTGCCCAGGGCGGTGTCAATGCAGCCGGACCAGGGGGACGCGGAGTTGATGGTGACATAGCCAATGGTCTTGCCGTTCAGGGCAGCGTTCACGTCCACGCTGCCCGCAGCAGCAGGTGCAGAGCCCGCAGCCTCGGGGGCAGCGGCGGAGCCTTCCGCGGCGGAACCGGCAGAGGCGCTGCTGTCACCGCAGGCGCACAGGGCAAAGAGCATGCTCAGAGCCAGCAGAACTGCGGCAATACGTTTGAGATTCTTCATCATGTTCATCCTTTCTTTATTGCAAAGCAATATATATGATCCCATTTCGGGGAATCAACGGTTATTCGTCGGCGTTCTTGGTGCTGGTAACACGGTCCACGATCAAGACTGCCACCAGGAGGATGCCGGTGATCAGGTTGACCATATCCGTACTCAGGAACATGACGCTCATCATGGTGGAAATGGCCCGCATGATCAAAACGCCCAGCAGGATATGAATGGCAGTGCCCTTGCCCCCCGCCATTTTGATGCCGCCGATGACGCAGCAGGAGATCGGGAAGGTGCTCAGGGAATTGCCCTGAGTGTAGATGGCATAGCCATCGTAGGAAACCATCAAGAATCCGGATACCGCGGCCAGAATGCCGCAGAGGATATAGGTAATCAAAACCGTGTGGGAGACCCGGATGCCCGCATAGGTGGCGGCTTCCTGGTTATCGCCCACCACATAGAGGTTGTTGCCGAAGCGGGTCTTGCGCATGAGCAGGAACAGCACCACGACCGTCACAAGGAACAAGATCACCGCGGGGGTCAGCCATTTCAGGCCGAAGAGCTTGGTCTTGGCGATGACTTTCACGATCTCTGCATCGGCCGGAGCAAAGGAGCTCTGGGCAAAGTTGAATACCAGCCCTTTAAAGATGTAGTTGGTGGCAATGGTGGCGATCAGGGGCGACACCCCCACCTTGGCCACCACAAAACCGTTTAGCAGGCCCGTCAGCGCGCCGGTGACCAGCGCCGCCAGGATGCCCACGATCAGTGACAGCATACTGTTTCCGGTGGCGCTGTACACCATATTGAAGGTCAGGACCGTGGTAACGCCCGCAAGGCCCGCCTGGAAGCCAACGCTCAGGTCGATATTGCCGGTGATCATCACCAAGCCCAAGCCCAGGCAGATCACGCCGTAAACGCTGGAGTACACGATGACATTATAAAAGCCGCTTACATAGCCGTCCACAAAGAGGAACGCCGCCAGCAGAAAAACGGCCAGAATGAGTACCGAGTTGTTATCCTTCAGCAGGCGGATGGTCTGCTGCCTGCGGGCTGCTGTGGTCACATTCACTTCTTCTTTTTCCACAGTGTGATCCTCCCTTCTTTCATCACGTCCAGGGACAGGGCGACGACCATGATCACGCCCATGATCACCCACTGGAGATAGGTGGACAGGTTCATCTGGGTAAAGCCGGCGGTGAGGATGCCCGAGAACATCACGCCGATGATGGTGCCCCATACGGAGCCCTTGCCGCCGGTGACGGATACGCCGCCCAGCACGATGGCCAGGATGATGTCCATTTCCTTGCCGGAAGCCGCCTGGGGATTGGAGCTTTTGGCATTGGCCATCATCAGTGCCGCCGCAAAGCCCACACACAGTCCGGTGATGATATACCCCACGGCGGTATTCCGCTTGACACGGATGCCCGAGAACCGGGCCGCGATGGGATTGGAACCGATGGTATACATCTGCTGCCCGTAGACCGTGCGGGACAGGATGAAGCCCAGCACCAGCGCAACCACCACGAACCAGACGATCAAAATATGTACCGGACCAAAGGACGTGACGCCCACCGCCTGGAACAGCGGATCACAGTCATTGGGGATCACCAGCACCGTGCCCGAGGACAGTTTCAGCGCCAGGGCGGTAAAGATGGAGCTGGTGCCCAGTGTCGTGATAAAGGAGTTGAGCTTCACATAGCTCACCAGAATGCCGTTTACAAGGCCGCAGACCGCGCCGATGGCCACAGTGCCGAAAATGCCAAGCAGGCCGTTGTCGGTGCCCATCATGATCTTCGCGCACACGCAGCACAGGAACGTCAGCATGCTGCCTACGCTCAGGTCGATGTTGCCGGTGATCATCACCAGCGTCAACCCGAAAGCGATGATGCCCACATAGGTCTGCTGCCGCAGGATGCTCATGAGATTATCCGGCGTAATAAACAGAAGGCCGGCGCTTCCGGATTTTGTGATCTGAAGATATATCTCAAAGATCACCATCACAACGATCATCGCCAGGAATACGGCAGAGCCGTTGAGGCTCAAAAAGCGGCTCCAAAGGGATTCCTTGGACTTTGCCGCGGTGGTTTGTTCACTCATTGCCGCTCCTCCTTTCCCGTGCCGGCCGGCTGTGCAGAAGCGCCCAACGCGCAGGCCAGGACTTCCTCCCGGGTGAGCTCCGGCGTAATATCCAGCTGGGCAGTTTTATGCCCCTCAAAGATCGTAATAACGCTGTCGCACACGCCCATGATCTCCTCGATCTCCGAGGAGACGACCACAATGGCCATGCCCTCCTTGGCAAGGTCCGAAAGCAGTCCGTAGATCTCGGATTTGGACCCCACGTCAATGCCACGGGTGGGTTCGTCTACGATGAGGACCTTGGGGTTCATCATCAGCCATTTGGCAACCACGACTTTCTGCTGGTTGCCGCCGGACAGGTTCCCCACCAGCTGCCGCACAGAGGGCGTCTTGATGGAGATCGATTCCACATAGCGGTCCGCCGCGGTCCGCTGCACCCGGCGCTGGATGACGCCGAGCTTCGAGAGCAGGGGCAGCCGCACCAGCGTCATATTCAGCAGGATCTGAAGCTTTAAGGCCAGGCCCTCTTTCTTTCGATCCTCCGTGCAAAAGCCCAACCCGGCCTTGATGGCCTCGGCAGGATTCCCGCCCCGGAGCTTTTTGCCGTCGATCCGGACCTCGCCGGAATTGTATTTATCCACGCCGAAGATGGCGCGCATAATCTCGCTTCGTCCGGCGCCAACCAGGCCGAAGAAGCCCACCACCTCGCCTTTTCGGACGGAGAAGGTGATATCCTCAAACACGCCTTTCCGGGTGAGATCCCGCACGTCCAGCATCACATCGCTGATCTCGGCAGGCTCCTTTAAGTACAGGTTTTGCAGGGGCCGGCCAATCATATTGGCAATGAGCTGTTCCTGGGTAAATTCGTCCTTGTCCTTGCTGACGATATTCTTGCCGTCCCGGATGACCGTGATCCGGTCCGACAGGTACAGCACCTCGTCCAGCTTATGAGAGATGTACACCACGGCGATCTGCTTGGCCGTGAGCTTTTTGATCACGCCGAACAAGGTCTCCGTTTCGGATTCGGACAGCGAGGAGGTGGGCTCATCCATGATGATCACACGGGCACTGCGGGTCAATGCCCGGCCGATCTCCACCATCTGCTGCTGACCCACGGAAAGATCACCGGCAATGGCCTTGGGTGAAACATTCAGATCCAGCTCTGCCAGGATCTCTGCGGCCCGCCGGTAGAGGGTCTTATGGTCCACCAGGCCGCCCTTCATGGGCAGATTCCCGATGAACAGGTTTTTGGCAACATCCAGCTGCGGCGCAATGGACAGCTCCTGATAGACGCAGGACACACCGTTTTCGATGCCCTCCTGGGGACTTTTGAAAAACACCTCTTTGCCGTCGATCAGGTACCTGCCGCCGTCCCGCTCGTGAACGCCGGTGAGGACCTTGATGAGCGTGGATTTCCCCGCGCCGTTTTCTCCGCAGAGGGAATGCACTTCCCCCTGGCGGACGTCAAAGGATACGCCGTCCAGCGCCTTGACCCCTGGGAAATATTTCGTGATGCCTTCACACTGAATGATGGTTTTTGCGTCAGGCAATTTGATACCCCCATTTCCTTTGTTTCGGCAAAATTGCCAAAACGCGCTTAAAATACGGGAATATTATAGTACAACCCGCTCGTCTTTTCAATAGTTTATTTAAGAAATCGCAATATGTTCGTAATATTTTTTGTCCTATTGCGGAGCAAATCAACCATTGTGGAGCCTTGGTTCAAAGGCAGCGTCCGTTGTCCGTCACAATGGCCTGTCCAGTGATGGCCTTTGCCCAATCGCTGGCCAGAAATAAGATCACATTTGCCTGATCCTCCGCCGCCGCAAAGGGGATGGACATGTCCATATGGCGCTCTGTGAGGGCCAGAAACTCCTTGTCGTACATGGCCTCCTCCCGGCCGTCCATCCGGGGGACCAATGTGGGGCCGGGGCAGACGGCGTTGCAGCGGATGTCTGTTCCGGTGTACTGGAGCGCGATATTTTTGGTCATGGCAATGACGGCGGCTTTCGCGGCGGAGTAGCTGACCCCGGCGTTTCCATAGACCCCCGCGATGGCCGAGAGGTTGATGATGGAGCCGCTCCCCCGCTCCCGCATATGGGGCAGCGCCGCCCGGCAGAAATAGAGCACAGAGGACTGGTTCAGTGCGATCATTTTGTCCCAGAACTCGTCGGAGCACTGCTCCGTGGTGGTGTGATGGTCTCCGTCTCCGGCGTTGTTCACCAGAATATTCAGCCGGCCAAACGTGTCTATGACCTGCTGCACGGCGGCATTGCAGCAATCCGGATCTGTCACGTCTCCGGCGATGGGCAGGCATATGCCGCCCAGGCTGCGCAGTTCTTCGGCCTTTTCCTCCAGCACCTCCCGGCGCCGGGCAAAGATTGCCACCTTTGCGCCATGCTCCACAAATCGCTTTGCGGTGGCCGCGCCAATGCCGGAGCTGCCGCCGGTAATCAGGGCTACCTTGTTTTCAAGCAGTTTCATAGGATCTTGCCTCCCAACGGTATAATATTTCAAGTTTACTATACCAGCACCGGCCGGGCTGTGTAAAATGCATTTCATACATAGTATTATAACCTGAAGGAAATAGCATATTTTTGTAGCTCCCGGCACACAGCCGTTGCGCCTTCGCCGGAAATATGGTATCTTTAATTTATATGCCACCGCAGAGGAGGGAACTTCATTGGAGCTTTCACAACTGAAATATTTTGCCGCCGTGGCTCGGCTGGGCAACGTATCCAAAGCCGCCCAGGAGCTCTATGTAACGCAGCCGAATCTCAGCAAAAGCATCGCCCGGCTGGAGGAGGAATTGGGGGTCCCGCTGTTTGAGCACCGGAAGGGGAAGATCATTCTCAACGACTATGGCCGCTGCTTTCTCTCCAGCGTAAACCTGAGTCTGGGCGAGCTGGAAAACGGCATCCAGAGCATTCAGCGGATGTATGAATCCTCGCAGAACATCCTGGCCCTGGGCAGCTCCATTGACGATCTGCTGCCGGATGTGCTGCGGGACTTTGCGCCCATCCATCCGGAAATCGGCATCCGCCAGTTCGGCGGCTCCCCTGCGGAGCTGACAGAGCGGATGAACCGGCGGACGCTGGACCTGGCCGTCACCGCCCGGCCTGTGGGGGGCGATATCTTTGTATTTGAGGAGCTGGGCCGCAGCGAATTTGTGATTCTGGTCGGCCCGGATCATCCGCTGGCGGGGCAAACCTATGTGTCTGTCCGGGCGCTCTCCCGGGAGCGGCTCATCTGCGACCGTTCCCGCATGGATGCGGAGACCCTCACCGCCCTGTGCCGCCCCTACGGCTTTTCGCCGAATATCGTTTTTGAGGTGGAAAACAGCGGCCTGATCTATAGCCTCCTATCCAGCGGCCGGGGCGTGGCGTTCATGCCCATGGCCCAAATGCGGAAGATTCAACGGGAATACCCGGACAGCGGCATCCGCATGGTCCTGTTGGAGGATGCGGTGGAGCCTGCCCGCCTGGGGCTGCTCTATCGCCGGGATTATGACTGGTCTGCCGCCGCAAAAACCTTCGCCGCATTCCTGCGGAAGTGGCTGGAAACGGAGGCCGCGGAAGTGGCGGAGCTGAAAGATATAACTGTGAAAGCATAACTTTCAGAAAAAAGGAATTTTGCGTTTTGATTAAACGGCGCTATAATGAACTTGAGAAATCTATCAAAAAGGAGCGTTTTATTATGCCAAAGGATATTCAGGGAAAAGTTGTCCTCATCACCGGCGGCGCCACCGGCATGGGCAAGGCCGCAGCCAGGGAGTTTGCGTCCCTGGGAGCTAAGGTCATTGTGACCACCGGCCACAGTGTGGCAAAGGGCGAGGCCGTGGCGGAGGAGATCCGCAAAAGCGGCGGAGAGGCAATCTTCCTGCCCTGCGACATCTCCAGCGAGGAAAGCGTCAAAGCTTGCATCGACGCCATCGTAGAAAAATACGGCCGCCTGGACTGCGCCTTCAACAATGCCGGCGTAGGCCCTGACGGCGTAAACATGCCCTATGGCCCTCTGACCGAATGGAGCACGGAAAACTGGGACAAAGTCATGAACACCAACCTCCGGGGCCTGTTCTTCTGCCTGAAGTACGAGCTCATGCAGATGCAGAAGCAGGGCAAGGGCAGCATCGTCAACACCGCCTCCATCGGCGGGCTGAAAATGGCCCCTGGCTTTGGCGCTTACGGCCCCAGCAAGGCCGGCGTCATCGCTCTGACCCGCACCGCCGCCATCGAAAACGCGAAAAACGGCATCCGGGTCAACGTGGTATGCCCCGGTCCCACCACCGGCACCGAACTGATGGCCAACACCATGGCCACCAACCCCGAGGAGGAGGCCAATCTCAAGGCCCATGTGATCCCCATGGGGAAACTGGGCACTGCGGAGGATGTGGCCCACGCCGTGGTATGGCTCAGCTCAGACTATGCCGGCCACACCACCGGGCAGGCCTTCTCCGTGGACGGCGGCATGCACATTTCCTGAGGAGGCGGCAACATGATCACGAATCATCTGTACCCCCATGTATTTCAGCCGCTGACCGTCCGCGGTGTGACGCTGAAAAACCGGCTGGAATATGCCCCCACCGTGGTGCTCAAGTGCTCCCCCGAGGGCGAAGTCACCCAGGAGATGCTGGACTATGTAGCCTGGCAGGCCAAAACCGGCGTGGGATATCTCACCATCGGCAACACCCCGGTGGTCCATACGGATTCCTCCGCCTGGGTCTGTGAGCTGAATATCACCCAGGACCGGTGCATCCACGGTCTGGAGCTGATGGCCCGCACTGCCCGGGAAAACGGCGCCGAGATGTCCGTGGAGCTGGCCCACGCGGGCCGCGGCAGCAATGCCACCCCCGGAAATCCCGCCCTGGCCCCCTCAGATGTGCCGCTGAACGGCGGTCCCCTGGGCTATATTAAGCCCATGAACGAGGAGGATATGGAATATATCCGGCAGCAGTTCGTGGACTGCGCCATCCGCTGTCAGAAGGCGGGCCTGAAGATTTTGATGATCCACTGCGCCCATAATAATCTCCTGGCCCAGTTTCTCTCCCCAGCCTCCAATCACCGCACCGATCAATACGGCGGCAGCCTGGAAAACCGGATGCGCTTCCCCCTGTCGGTGCTGAAAGCCGTGCGGGAGGCGGTGCCGAATATGGTAATCGAGTGCCGCTGCTCCGCCCAGGAGGATACGGAAGACGGCCTCCAGCTGGAGGAATCCCTGCAATTTATGGAGCAGGCTCAGGAATATGTGGATATCATCCACGTGTCCCGGGGCAACATCTTCTTTAACTACGGCTCCACCTATACCATCCCCACCTACTTCAAGGGCCGCCAGCTGAACGTTGCCTTTGCGGCAGAGGCCAAAAAGCGGCTCCATGTACCGGTAGCAGTGGTGGGCAATATTACATCCTTACAGGAGGCCGAGGAGATCATCGGTTCCGGCAAGGCGGATATCGTGGTCATGGCCAAGGCCTACATGGCGGACGAGGACCTGATCCACAAGTCCATCCGGGGCAAGGCTGACGAGGTCCGTCCCTGCACCCGCTGCGACTGGTGCGGCAATGCCAACAACTACGGCACCTCCATGCGCTGTGCCATCAACCCCATGCTGGGAAAGGACATCGATCTGGCCGCCCTGGTAAAGCCCGGCGAAGAAAAGCATGTGATGGTCATTGGCGGTGGCCCCGGCGGCATGATGGCGGCCCAGACCCTTCGGAAGATGGGCCACCGGGTGGCCTCGGTGTTAAAGTCCGACAAGCTGGGCGGCCTGTTAAACGACGCCACCGTGGCTTCCTTCAAGGAGTATATGCGCCTTTACCTCCAGTGGGATATCAAGCAGACCATGAACTGCGGCGCGGAATTGCACTTTAACACCGAGGCCACCCCGGAGCTGGTGGCGGCGGTGGATCCCGATGCGGTGATCGTGGCCACAGGCTCCACCTATGTGCATCCGGGCATCCCCGGCATCGGCCTTCCGAAGGTCAAGACCGTCTCCGATGTGGAAAATCACCGGGTGGACGTGGGCCAGAACGTGGTGGTCTGCGGCGGCGGTATCGTGGGCCTGGAGTGTGCCGTCATGCTGGGCATGGAGGGCAAGCACGTTACCGTGATCGATCAGATCCCTCTGGAGAAATTTGCCGACGGCATGCCGGTGTTCAACCATATTGAGCTGAATCACCAGCTGGAGAAATACGGCGTGACGCTGGTGGGCGGCCAAAAGATTCAGGCCTTTGAGGAAGGCGGCGTCAGAACCGTGGATTCGGAAGGCCGGGAGACGGTTTTCCCAGGAGACAGCTATGTGCTGGCCCTGGGTGTAAAGCCGGATAACAAGCTGGCCCAGGAGCTGCTCAGCCGATACGCCGAGGGCGTGTATGTGGTGGGTGACTGCGTCTCCACCGGGCGGCTTTTGGCAGACGCCAACCAGGAGGCGTTCCACGCGGCCATTCGCA
>CABSAB010000011.1 GCA_902475515.1 uncultured Eubacteriales bacterium
GGCCTACGCCGGGGACATCATCGGCGTGTTCGATCCGGGCATTTACTCCATCGGCGACACCATTACGGTACCGGGGAAGAAATTCCGGTTTGAGGGCATCCCCACCTTTGCCCCGGAACACTTTACACGGGTCAGCCCCAAGGACACCATGAAACGGAAACAGTTCATCAAGGGCACTGAGCAGATTGCCCAGGAAGGCGCCATTCAGATTTTCAAAATTCCGGACACCGGCATGGAGGAGGTCATTGTGGGCGTGGTGGGCACGCTGCAGTTCGACGTGTTCCAGTACCGGATGCAAAGTGAATACGGCGTGGAGCTGCGGATGGATAATCTGCCCTATGAGTATCTGCGGTTCATCACAGACTGCCCCTGCGACCCCAAGGACCTGGTCCTCTCCTCCGACGCAAAGCTTTTGGAGGATTACAAGGGCAACAGCCTGCTGGTGTTCTCCAGCTACTGGTCCATCGACTTCAACCTCAAGAAGAATCCAGGCTTGGTGCTCAGCGAGACACTCAGCGCGGAATAAGCAAAGACCACCGTAACGCGATCGCCTTACGGTGGTCTTTTATTTTTCTTCCATTTCGTCCGCGTAATACTGAAACCGATCTATGCGTTTCACGTCGACGGCCTGCTTGTTCCAAAACCGGCATACACAGTCATATCCACAGTCCTTTGACACGATATAGTACGCCCGGCGGGGATTTTTTTGGATATAAGCCCCCAGACAGGTGGAAAGTTGAAAATCCAGGGCATTGGGCGTTCCGGTCTCCGTTTCAATGTACTGCTTCTTAGCCTGAAGCTTCTCCAATTCCCTGTGCAGCTCCATGGTGACACGGGAAGCCTTTCTGCTGTAAAAGAACAAAACCTCGTCCTTTTTGGTCAGGCCCAGCCTTGAGATCCCTTCCAGGGTGCTGCCGCTCTCATTTTCGTAGTCGATAAAAAAGCAAGCCATGTTATTTCCCTCAAAAATAAAAAATGCACAGCCGAAGCTGTGCAATAAAACACATGCCCGGTTGTCGCCAAACAACAATAGCTTAAACCCAGAAAAGGTGTGCAAAGCAGAGCATGCATTTTTGACAAAATACAAAAATACACACTTTTTCTGGTTTTTGATTCTCTTGTTGTTTGGCACTGTGATTGTAGCACGGTGGAAAAAATAAGTCAAGCACGGGGGCCGTGTTCTCCACACGGTCCCCCGCCCTTGACAAACTTTGTGATAACCGATAAAATATTTCCGGCGCTGCCAGTAACGGTAGGTGGTTGGCCCTCTTTGCAGAGGGCAGCTTTTCGCCCTCTGACTTTTCGGAAAGAGGGTGATGCGAATGGTTACATACGCTGGGTTATTTCAGTTTGTATTGGTCCTGATCGCATTTGCAACCCTGATTCTCTCGATTGCAAAAAAGAAGTAACCGCCCCGGCCAAGGAAACGGTTACTTCTAAAACCTAAACCCGAGGGCCAACCGTCTACCGGCAGCGCCCTTGTTCTGTCTTTATTATATGGCCGAGATTGCTTTTTGTCAAGGCTTAACGGAGGAAGCCCTCCAGGATCTTCTGCTCGGCCTCCTCGGCGGTGAGGCCCAGGGTCATGAGCTTCAAAATCTGCTCCCCGGCGATCTTGCCGATGGCGGCCTCATGGATGAGGCTGGCGTCCACATGGTTGGCGCTGATTTCGGGAATGGAGCGGACCTTGGCCGTTCCCATGATGATGGAGTCGCACTGGACATGGCCGAAGCACTGGGCGTTGCCCTGGACCCGGGGATAGAACACCTGGGTGGACTGGTCCTTAGCCACGGACCGGGAGGTGATTTGGCAGCGGGAATCCGTGCCGTTTAGGAACACATCCACCTCGGAATCCGCCGTCTGGTCACCATGGGTCATGAGCTTTTCCTGGATCTGCAGCTCCGCCCCAGCCTCCAGCTCGCACTTGGTATACCGCTTGGTGGAATCCACGCCGCCAATCTGGCTCATATCCAGAAAGACCGTGGAATTTTCGCCGATGTAGAGAACGGTCTCCGGGTTCAGAATTCTGCCGCCGGTGCCGTCGCCGTAATGCTTCTCGGAATAGCGCACATGGCAGTTCTTTCCCACATAAAAGGTGTGGATGCCGTTGTGCTTGCTGTCCTCACAGCCGCAGTTATGGATGCCGCAGCCGGCCACGATATTCACATCGACGCCATCTGCAATGTGAAAATCGTTATAGACCATATCGTCAAGGCCCGCCTCAGAGATCACCACGGGGATGGAAACGGTCTCGCCCCGGGTCCCCTCCTTGATATAGATATCAATGCCGGGCTTATCCTCCTTGGGCACGATATCGATATGCTCGGAGGAATGGCGCACGAAGCCCTGGCCGTTGAGACGCAGATTATAGGCGCCCTCGGTGGGCATTTTTTTCATATCCGCGACCTTTTCCAGCATCATTTTCTGGATATCTGTTAATTCCCTCATATCACTGCGCCTCCAAATAGCTGCATTCCCCGGTGGTATTGGCCAGGATCTTGGGGAATATCTCGTCCACCGGGCCCTGCTCCAGGATCTTGCCGCCGGAGATCAGCACGATCTCGTCCGCCAGGCGGATGATGCGCTCCTGGTGGGAAATGATGATCATGGACGCCTGGTTCCGGATGGCCTCGAAGGTGCCGGTGAGCCGGGAAAAGCTCCACAGGTCAATGCCCGCTTCCGGCTCGTCAAAGATCATCAGGCCGCCCTTTTTCGCCAAGATCGTGGCGATCTCGATGCGCTTGAGCTCGCCGCCGGAGAGGGAGGCGTCCACGTCCCGGTCGATATATTCCCGGCTGCACAGGCCCACCTGGGTCAGATATTTGCAGCCGTCCGCTTTGCTGAGGTCCTTTCCCGCGGCGCAGGACAGGAGGTCGCTGACCTTCATGCCCTTGAACCGGGGAGGCTGCTGGAAGCCGTAGCTGACGCCCAGCCGGGCTCGCTCCGTCACGTCCAGGTCCGTAATATCCCGGCCATCGAGGAGAATGTTGCCCTCGGTGGGCTTTTCGATGCCCATAATGACCTTGGCCAGGGTGGATTTTCCGCCGCCGTTGGGGCCGGTGATCACAAAAAACTTGCCGTCGGGCACGGTCAGGCTCACGTCCCGGAGAATTTCCGTCTGCCCTGCCCCGCCCTCTACGGCGAAACTGATATGTTTTAATTCTAGCATATGCGCAACGCTTCCTTTATAAAAATCAAGCTTATTTTTGATGGGAGTGCCTGATCTCCTTTTATATATCATACCTTTTTACTCGCATTTGTCAAGTGTACTGTGGATTTTCACGAATTTTTTCGGGAAATCCCTCCATTTTTCCGGATTTCACATGCGGCGGAACCAGTTGATTTTCAATAGAAAATCTGCTATAATAAAGTGTCTTGCAAAGGATGACTTTTTCCCCGGTTTTTTCGGGGGAGAGAGGAGAAATATTATGGCATCTGCCACCTATTTATGGTCCAGAATTCTTGCCTATATCGAGCAGCACCACACCGAGGCGCTGGTAAACACCTGGTTCGACGATGTGGATATCGTGGAGCTGAAGGAAAACCGGCTATACCTGTACACCCCCAACCCGTTCCGGAAGCCGATCCTGGAGGAGCAATGCGCCCCCTATATCCGGGAGGCCATGCTGGCCGTGGGGCAGCAGCAGATCGAAGTGGTGATCCTGGACGACGACGGACTGAAGGAATACCGAAAACGAAGCAAGCAAACCGAGGACCTGGACGAGATCCGGCGGGAATTCACCTTTGAAAACTTCGTGGTGGGTCCCTCCAACCGGTTCGCCCACGCAGCGGCCAGTGCGGTAGCCAACAAGCCCGCAGAGGCCTACAATCCCCTGCTGATCTATGGAGAAAGCGGTCTGGGAAAGACCCACCTGCTGTATGCCATTGCCAATGTGATCAAGGCAAACAATCCGGATTTTCACATTGTCTATGTGAAGGGCGACCAATTTACCAATGAGCTGATTGCCGCGGTGAAGGAGGGCAACAACGTGGCCTTCCGGAACAAATACCGGACGGCGGACCTGTTTTTGATGGACGATATCCAATTCATCGCCGGAAAGGACAGCACCCAAGAGGAGTTCTTCCATACCTTCAACACCCTGTACGAGCAGAAAAAACAGATCGTTTTGACCTCGGACCGGCCGCCGGATGTCATGAGCAAGCTGGAGGACCGGCTCAAGACCCGGTTCCGGCGATGATCCAGTGGGGCCTTTTGGCAGATATTCAGCCGCCGGACTACGAGACCCGGGTGGCAATCATCGAAAACAAGGCTGCTTCCATGGGGCTGACATTGCCGGCAGATGTGGTGCATTATGTGGCGGAAAATATCACCTCCAACGTGCGGCAGCTGGAGGGCACGGTCAACAAAATTCTTGCCTACCGGGACATGACGGACTTTGAGATCAACCTCACGAACGTCTCCCGGGCCATTAAGGACATGTTCCGTGGAAAGGACAAGGTCCTGCCCACGCCGCAGCTGATCATTGCGGAGATCAGCTCCTACTACAATATCTCCGAATCGGTGATCCGGGGCACTGCCCGGGACAAGACCACCGCCGAAGCCCGGCAGATGGCCATGTACCTGATCCGGAAGCTGACCAATCTGAGCCTGGAGGACATTGCGCTGGAATTCGGAAAGGACCATTCCACGGTGATCCACTCCACCAGGAAAATGGAGACCAGCATCGCCTCGGACCAGCGGCTTTCCACCGTGGCCCAGGAGATCACCTCCAACATCAACGGGAAGCTGTAAATTTCCACATATTAAGGTGAAAAGTGTGTGGAAAAAATGTGAACTGACAAAAAGAGGATATTTTATGGGTGAGAGTGTGGAAAAGGCGGGAGATTTTGCACAATGGAATGTTGGCAAAAAACCCCGAAGAACCCAGAAAGGGAGGGGTGTTTCCACAATTTCCACGGTCCCTACTACTATTACTAAAAAAATATAAATTTTATGCTATAAAAAACGCAAATATGCATGTGTTTCAGAAAGCGGATTGCCCGGTGCTCTGTGGAAAACCTGCCGGCCGCTTTTTCAAAGAAAGGAGTATGCGTGATGCTAAGCTTCACCTGCAGAAAAGACAGCCTGATCTCCGCCATCTCCGTGGCATCCAGAACGGTGTCACAGAAAAGCACCATTCCCGCACTGGAGGGGATTCTGTTTCATGTGGGAGCGAATCTCACCCTGACGGGCTACAACCTGGAAACGGGCATTGCCGTTTCCGTGGAGGCGGACATCAATGAGACCGGCGCGGCGGTATTTCCGGCCAAGCTCATCGGCGATATCGTGCGGAAGCTGCCGGACGAGACCGTAACGGTGAAGGTGGACGACAGCTATCATGTGAAGATCATGAGCGGCATCAGTTCCTTCACTATTATGGCATCCTCCGCGGAGGATTATCCGGCCCTGCCGGATGTGGAATACGATAAAGCCATTGCGGTACCGCAGAATGTGCTGAAGGATATGATCTCCGGCACCATCTTCTCTGTCAGCGAGAATCAGGCCCGGCCCATTCAGACGGGCTGCAAATTCGAAATCGCCGGGGACGAGATGACTGTGGTGGCGGTGGACGGCTATCGGCTGGCATTGCGGCGGGAGAAGATCGACAATCCCGAAGGACGGGAGCTGAGCTTTGTGGCCCCCTCTCCGGCTCTGCGGGAAGTGGAAAAGATCCTGGGGGACACGGACGACGACGCGCTGTTTACCCTGGGAACCCGGCACATCCAGTTCCAGGTGGGTCCGGCGACCTTGATCTGCCGGCTGCTGGAGGGCGAGTTTATCGACTGGCGGCGGGTGGTCCCCACGGACAACCCTGTGCGGCTGGCGGTGAATGTGAAGGAGCTGACCCAGTCCATTGACCGGGTGAGCCTGATCGTATCGGAGAAGCTGAAAAGCCCCGTGCGCTGCACCTTTGGAAACAATGAGGCGGAGTTCCACACCTCCAACTCCATCGGAAACGCCAGTGACCGCTGCGCCGTGGCGGGGGACGGCGGCGATCTGGAGATCGGCTTTAACTCCAAGTATCTGCTGGAGGCCCTGCGGGCGGTGCCCACGGAGGAAATCTCCCTGGAGATGAAAACCAACCTGAGCCCGGCGGTGATGAATCCCTGCGAGGGTAATAAGTTCACCTATATGGTGCTGCCGGTCCGGCTCAAGGCCAACTGAGGAAATACACGATGAGAGTGAAAAAGACAACGCCGCAGGTGGAGGTGGAGATCCCCATTTCCACGGAGTTTATCAAGCTGGAGGCGTTTTTGAAGTTTTCCGGCGCGGTGGAGACCGGCGGCGAGGCTAAGAACCTGATCCAGAACGGGGACGTTCTGGTGGATGGAGAAATCTGCACCATGCGGGGGAAAAAGCTGACCCCGGGCATGGAAGTGATGCTGGACGGCAGCGTGTATAAGGTCACGACATGAGAGTAAACCGGTTACAGCTCCAGGGGTTTCGCAGCTATGAGACCCTGGACGCGGAATTTGACCCGGGGGTGAACCTCATTGTGGGGGACAACGCCCAGGGAAAGACCAACCTGCTGGAGGCCATCGTCTATCTCTCGGAGGGCAGCTCCTACCGCACCCGAAAAGAGGAGGAGCTGATCCGCTGGGACCGAGACTTTGCCCGGCTGGAGGCGGAGATATCCACGACCCGGCGGGATATTTCGCTGGTGTATGCCCTGTTCCGGGGACGGCGGCGGCGGCAGATCATGCTGGGCGGCGTCAAACAGAAAAATGCCCAGGCGGCGGAAGAAGTGCTGAACACGGTGCTGTTTTGTCCGGAGGACCTGCAGATTCTCCGGGCGGGAGCCTCTGTGCGACGGCGGTTTCTAGACAGCGCCATTTCCCAGTTGCGGCCCAAATATAAAAAGGCCGTTTCCGATTATCAAAAGCTCTATGACAGCAAAAGCCGCATCCTGCGAGATTACCATGAAAAGCCCAGCCTTTTGGAGGCGCTGCCGGATTTTAATCGGCAGATGGCCATGGTGGGCGCCGTCATAATCGGATACCGCGCTCAATACTGCAGGAAGCTGACGGAGCTGGCGGAGAAATATCACGGGATCTGTTCCGGAGGGAACGAGAAGCTGCAGCTTTGCTATCAGACCGTTTCAACTATTGACGATCCCTTTGCCCCGGCTCAGAAGATATTTGCGCGGATCATGGAGCATCAGGAGAGCCACTACCGGGCGGAGGTCGAAAGCGGGCGCTGCCTGACGGGGCCCCACAAGGACGATTTTGAGGTGTTTTTGGACGATAGATCCCTGAAAAGCTTTGGTTCTCAGGGTCAGACCCGGACGGCGGCCATTGCCCTGAAGCTCTCCGAACGGGAGATCGCCCGGGACGACACCGGCGAGGAACCGGTGCTGCTGCTGGACGACGTGCTCTCGGAGCTGGATCAGGGGCGGCAGGATTTCATCTTGAATGAGATCCGGTCCGGACAGGTGTTTATCACCTGCTGTGAGACGGAGAAGGTGACCACCGCCGGGCGGGTGTTCTTCGTGAAAAACGGCACGCTGTCTGCGGAATAGAAAGGGATCATTATGTATATTGACATCGGCGGCGATATGGCCGTGCGGGACCGCAGCATCATCGGGATCTTTGATCTGGATGGCACGTCCCTTTCAAAAAAGACCATGGAATATCTGAAATCTGCCGAAGACGGCGGCGGGCTGATCTCTGTGACGGAGGACATTCCAAAGTCCTTTCTGGTGACGGAGGAATATGGTATGGAACGGGTGTATTTCACCGGGCTTTCCGCCACGACGCTGGAAAAGCGTGTGAAATGAGTTTGTGATCCATCAATTTTTATTGTTTTGATAGATTCTCAGTAAATGCGATAACGAAAAAGGAGGTTCCTATATGTCGGAGGAGACAAATAAGACATACGGTGCCGAACAAATTCAGGTGCTGGAAGGGCTGGAGGCAGTCCGAAAGCGTCCAGGTATGTATATTGGGTCCCAGAGTGCGCCGGGTCTGCATCACCTGGTGTATGAAATCGTGGACAACGCCATTGACGAAGCTATGGCCGGGTACTGCGACCACATTCAGGTGGAAATCCGGGAGGGGGACATCATTGCGGTCAAGGACAACGGCCGCGGTATCCCCACGGGCATTCAGCCCCAGACGGGAAAGCCCGCTCTTGAGGTCGTGTTCACGGTGCTTCATGCCGGCGGCAAGTTCGGCGGCGGCGGGTACAAGGTATCCGGCGGCCTCCACGGTGTGGGCGCTTCGGTTGTAAACGCCCTGTCGGAGTGGCTGGAGGTGCGGGTCTTCCGGGATGGGAACATCTATGAGATGAAGTTCGCCCGGGGCCATGTGACCCAGCCCATGACCATTGTCGGAACCACCGAAGATCACGGCTCCGAGATCGTCTTTAAGCCCGACGGCGAGATTTTCGAGGTGCTGGAATATAACTACGACACCCTGGAAAAGCGCCTCCGGGAGCAGGCGTTTCTAAACGCCGGTGTGCGCATCCAGCTTCGGGACCTGCGGCCGAAGCCTGAGGGCGAGGAGAACCGGGAAGATGATATGTGCTATGAGGGCGGCATCCGGTCCTTTGTGGAGCACATCAACCAAACAAAGACGCCCCTCCATGAGGAGGTCATCTACCTCTCCGGCAAGCGGAAGGACGGGGAAAACGAATCCCAGGCGGAGATCGCCATTCAGTACAACGACAGCTATAACGAGATTCTCCTCTCCTTTGCCAATGACATCCACACCACCGAGGGCGGCACCCATGAGACGGGCTTTAAGACGGCGCTGACCTGGGTCCTCAACAACTATGGCCACAGCAAGAAGCTGCTCAAGGAAGATGAGAATATCTCCGGCGACGACAGCCGGGAGGGTCTAACGGCGGTCATTTCCGTGAAGCTCTCCGACGCCCAGTTTGAGGGCCAGACCAAGACGAAGCTCGGGAACTCCGATATGCGCTCCCTGGTGGACAGCGTCATGCGGGAGGGCCTAGCGGAATTTTTGGAGGAGCACCCGGCGGTGGGCAAGGCCATCATTGAAAAGGCCTTGATGGCCTCCCGGGCAAGAGAAGCCGCAAGGAAAGCCCGGGAATCCGTCCGGCGGAAGACCGGGCTGGAATCCGGCCAGATGCCGGACAAGCTCCAGGACTGCAACGAGCGGGACCCATCGCTCTGCGAAATCTACATCGTGGAGGGCGACTCCGCGGCGGGCTCCGCCATTCAGGGGCGGGATTCCCGGTTCCAGGCCATCCTCTCCATGTGGGGCAAGATGCTCAACGTGGAAAAGGCACGGGCCGACAAAATCTATGGCAATGACAAGCTCTATCCCATGATCGTGGCACTGGGCGCGGGCATCGGGGCGGAGTTCAACATTGAAAAGCTCCGGTATCACAAGATCGTCATTATGGCCGATGCCGACGTGGACGGTGCCCACATCCGGACGCTGCTGCTGACGTTCTTCTTCCGCTATATGCGGCCGCTGATCGAAAACGGCTACGTCTACTCCGCCGTACCGCCCCTTTATAAGCTCACCCGGGGCAAGACCACCCGCGTTGCCTACTCCGACGAGCAGCGGGACATGATCTCTGCCGAAATGCGCGGGGATAACCCCAATGTGAAGGTGGAAATCTCCCGGTTCAAGGGCCTTGGTGAGATGGACCCCCATGAGCTGTGGGAGACCACCATGGACCCCGAGACAAGGACATTGCGGCGCATCACCCTGGACGACGCGGTGAAGGCCGACCAGGTGTTTACGGTACTCATGGGCGAGGAGGTCGCCCCCCGGCGGGAGTGGATCGAGCAGAACGCCAAGTACGCTGTGAACATTGATATTTAAGGAAGGAGTGCGTTCTTATGGCACATAATCGTGATTATAAACCGGAGGACATCGCCTTCCCGAATCAGGTGATCACGGAATCCGAGCTGGTCAAGGAGATGCAGGACAGCTATATTGAATACGCCATGAGCGTCATTGTGGCCCGGGCCCTGCCCGATGTGCGGGACGGTCTCAAGCCTGTACACCGCCGTATTCTGTACGCGATGCACGAGGAAAATCTGACTGCTGACAAGCCCTTTAAGAAATCCGCCACCTGCGTGGGTGACGTGCTGGGTAAATACCATCCCCACGGAGACAGTTCCGTCTATGACGCCATGGTGCGTCTGGCCCAGGACTTCTCCATGCGCTATCAGCTGGTGGACGGCCACGGAAACTTCGGTTCTGTGGACGGCGATCCCCCGGCGGCCTACCGTTACACAGAGGCACGGCTGTCGAAAATTTCGGCGGAGATGCTGCGGGATATCGACAAGGACACGGTGAACTGGGACCCGAACTTTGACGAAAGCCGTAAGGAGCCGAGAGTACTCCCCTCGCGCTTTCCGAATCTGCTGGTGAACGGCTCCTCGGGCATCGCCGTAGGCATGACCACCAACATTCCCCCCCACAACCTGCGGGAGGTCATCGGCGCCTGCGTTACGGTACTGGACAACCCTGAGGCGGAGCTTGCGGACCTGATGGAGCACATCAAGGGGCCGGACTTTCCTACCAAGGGTATTATCATGGGAAGAAGCGGCATCCGGGCCGCCTATGCCACAGGCCGGGGCCGGCTGGTGGTGCGGGCGCGGCACGAGTTTGAGGAATTCGGCCGGGACCGGACCCGCATTGTCATTACGGAGCTTCCCTATCAGGTGAACAAGCGGCAGCTCATCAAAAACATTGCGGACCAGGTGAAGGAAAAGCGCCTGGAGGGCATCTCGGACCTGCGGGACGAGACCGACCGCAACGGTATGCGCATGGTCATTGAGCTGAAAAAGGACGCCAATCCCCAGGTGGTGCTGAACCGCCTGTTTGCCCAGACCCAGCTCCAGAGCACCTTTGCGGTGAACATGCTGGCACTGGTAGACGACCAGAAGCAGCCGAAGATCCTGTCCCTGCGGCACATCATTGACGAGTATCTGAAATTCCAGGAGGAAGTCATTGTCCGGCGGACCCAGTACGACCTGAAAAAGGCACAGGAGCGGGCCCATCTGCTGGAGGGCTTGCTGATCGCCCAGGACAACATTGACGAGGTCATCAAGATCATCCGGAACAGCTACAGCAATGCCAAGGAGAACCTCATGGAGCGGTTCGGGCTGGACGACGTCCAGGCCCAGGCCATCTGCGATATGCGCCTGATCTCTCTCCAGGGTCTCAACCGGGAAAAGCTGGAGGCGGAATACAAGGAGCTGGAGGAGCGGATCGCTTACTACAACAGTGTCCTTTCCGATGAGAATATGGTCAAAGCCATTCTCAAGGAGGAGCTTCAGGGAATCGCCGACAAGTTCGGCGACGACCGCAAGACCGAGATCCAGGAGGTCGAGGACGAGATCGACATTGAGGACCTCATCGAGGAGGAGGACTGCTGCTATACCATGAGCGACGCGGGCTACATCAAGCGGATGCCCGTGGACACCTACAAGGCCCAGCACCGGGGCGGCCGGGGCATCAACGCCCAGAGCCTCAAGGACGAGGACTTTGTAAAGAACCTGTTTATCGCGTCTACCCATGACTTTGTGCTGTTCTTTACGAACCGGGGCAAGGTACACCGGAAGAAGGGCTATCTGATCCCCGAGGCCAGCCGCACGGCGCGGGGTACCAACATCGTCAACATTCTGCCCCTGGAGAGCGGCGAGCAGGTGACGGCTATGCTGCTGCTGCGGGAATTCCGGGAGGACGAATATCTGATGATGGTCACCCGGAAGGGCACCGTGAAGCGGCTGAAGCTCACAGAGATCAACACCGCCCGGAAGGCGGGCATCCGTGCCCTTTCCCTGGAGGAGGGGGACGAGCTGATCTCCGTCATGCGGACCGACGGCAGTAAGAACATCATCATCGGCTCCCATGAGGGCATGGCCATCTGCTTCAATGAGACCGACGTGCGGCCCATGGGCCGGGACGCGGCGGGCGTGCGCGGCATCCGTCTTGGCGACGGCGACTATGTGGTGGGCGCCGAGGTGGCGGATCCGGAAGCCTGCCTGCTGACCGTGACCGAAAACGGCTACGGCAAGCGCACCCAGGTCTCTGAATATATGCGCGGCAGCGACGAAGGCGCCGATGGCCAGCCCCAGAAGCGGGGCGGCAAGGGCCTGAAAAACTACAATATCACCGCCAAGACCGGCCTGATCGCCGGCGTGCGGATGGTCACCGAGGAGGACGATGTCATGCTCATCTCCGATGACGGAACCATCATCCGGATGCCCGCAAAGGACATTAATATCTATAAGCGGGATACCCAGGGCGTCATCGTCATGCGGGTGGAGGATGGCAGCAAGGTCATCTCCATCGAAAAGGTGGCGGCCGAGGAAGAAGCGGAGGCGGAAGCCTCCGGCAGTGAGGAATAAGCCATGGATGTGACCATCTACACCGACGGAGCCTGCTCCGGAAATCCGGGACCCGGCGGCTTTGGGGCCATCCTCATGTACGGGGAGCACAAGAAGGAGCTTTCCGGCGGGGAGGCTGAGACCACCAACAACCGCATGGAGCTGATGGGGGTCATTACAGCCCTCCAGGCACTGAAACGGCCCTGTACCGTGCAGCTTTATACGGACAGCCAGTATGTGGTGAACGCCATCGAACAGGGCTGGGCCAAAAAGTGGCGGGAAAACGGTTGGATGCGGAACAAAAAGGACAAGGCTATGAACCCGGACCTGTGGGAGACCCTGCTGGGGCTTTTGGAGGTCCATCAGGTGAAGTTCCACTGGGTGAAGGGCCACGCCGAGAATCCCTACAACAACCGCTGCGATGAGCTGGCGGTGGCAGAGAGCCGGAAATTTAAGGATGTGTAAAGCGGGCGGGGGTCATCCCCCGCCGCTTATCTGCATAAAAACAGACCGGATGAGAAGACCGAGGTGAGAATCAGACCCGTGATGTATACAGAAGAACCCTCCCGGCGCCACGGATGGATCGTGTGGGTGCTGCTGGGACTGCTGCTGGTGATGGCAGCGGGCTACTGGGCCATGTCGAGCGGCGCCCAGGGACAGGAGCCGGAGGTGGTGGAGGCGCCCTCTCCGTCCCCGGACCCCACGCCACCCCCTACCCCTGCGCCCCCCTCGCCCACGCCGGAGCCGGAAAGCATCTGGGAGGAGCCGGAGACTGCGGAAAGC
>CABSAB010000012.1 GCA_902475515.1 uncultured Eubacteriales bacterium
GGGCAGCATCGGAAGCATCCCGGGCAAACCGCACCCGCGCCCGGGAGGCGGGTACTTCGCTGATGAAGACCATCGATGAGATCACCAATATCGACGCCCGCATCAGCGACATGAAGCGGGACAACGCCAACATTGACGGCAACACCGCCATGGGCAGCATGCTCCAGATCGGTGCTGCCGGGGCCAAGGCCTATAACGAGATGTACCTGCTCCGCCCGGAGCATGCCAAGGCCTACCGGGAGGGCGACATCCATATCCATGACTTTGATTTCTATTCCCTGACCACCACCTGCTGTCAGATCGATATTTTAAAGCTGTTCCACGGGGGATTCTCCACGGGCCACGGCTATCTTCGGGAGCCCCAGGGAATCGCAAGCTACGCGGCCCTGGCGGCCATCGCCATCCAAAGCAACCAGAACGACCAGCACGGAGGCCAGTCCATCCCCAACTTTGATTACGGCATGGCTGAGGGCGTGGGCAAGACCTACCGGAAGTCCTATCAGCGGATGCTCATTGAGGCCGTGGAGGACCGGCTGGATCTGGAGGATGCCTCCGAGCAGGTAAAGTCCGCCATTGCCACAGCCGAGGAGACCACCGGCGAAGTGGCCCGGCTGAACAACACCGAAGCTTTTGACAAGACTGTGGTCGCCGCCCTGTGCGGGCAGGTGCCGCTCACGGGCAAGGACGCGGCCCATCTGATCCAGCGGGCCAGAAAGCGCGCCTATGAGATGACCGACCGGGAGACCTATCAGGCCATGGAGGGCTTTGTACATAACCTCAATACCATGCACTCCCGTGCCGGGGCCCAGACGCCGTTCTCCTCTATTAACTACGGCACCGACACGACCCCTGAGGGCCGCATGGCCATCCGGAACGTGCTGCTGGCCCTGGAGGCGGGCCTTGGACACGGAGAGACGTGCATCTTCCCCATCCATATCTTCAAGGTCAAGGAGGGGGTCAACTACAACCCCGAGGACCCCAACTATGACCTGTTCCGCCTGAGCTGCAAGGTCAGCGCCAAGCGGCTGTTCCCCAACTATGTGTTCCTGGATTCGCCCTTTAACCTCCAGTATTACCGTCCCGGCCATCCGGAGACGGAGGTTGCCACCATGGGCTGCCGCACCCGGGTCATGGGCAATGTCTACGACCCCGACCGGCAGATCGCCTATTCCCGCGGAAACCTTTCGTTCACCTCCATCAACCTGCCCCGGCTGGCCCTGGAGAGCCACGGGAACGAGAAGGTCTTCTACGAAAAGCTTCAGGAGATGCTGGAGCTGGTGGCCCAGCAGCTTTTGGACCGGTTTGAGATCCAGGCAAACAAGCACATTTACAACTACCCCTTCCTCATGGGTCAGGGCGTCTGGCTGGACTCCGACAACCTGACCGTGAAGGACGATCTCCGGGAGGTCCTCAAGCACGGCACCCTTTCCATCGGTTTCATCGGCCTTGCCGAGACCCTGACGGCCCTGTACGGCAAGCACCACGGCCAGGAGGAGGAGATGCAGGTCAAGGGCCTTGCCATGATTGGCTTTATGCGGGACTTCTGTGATAAGAAGTCTCAGGAGATGAAGATGAACTTCACCCTTCTCGCCACCCCGGCCGAGGGCCTGTCCGGCCGCTTCATCCGCATGGATCAGAAGCGCTATGGCAAGGTGGAGGGCGTTACGGACCGGGAGTATTACACCAACAGCTTCCATATCCCCGTGTGGTATCCCATCTCCGCCTACGACAAGATCCGCCTGGAGGCTCCGTATCATGCGCTTTGTAACGCCGGCCATATCAGCTACGTGGAGCTGGACGGCGATACCGCCAAGAACGTGGAGGCTTTCGAGACCGTGGTCCGCTGGATGCATGACGCGGGCGTGGGCTACGGCAGCATTAACCACCCGGTGGACCGGGACCCGGTGTGCGGCTATGTGGGCGTCATCGGCGACGTGTGCCCCCGCTGTGGCCGCCGGGAGGGCGAGGAGATCGACCCGGAGCGGGTGGCGGAACTTCGCAGGATGTACCCCGAAATGCCGGCTTTCCAGGGCATTGAATAAAATAATTGATCCAAATGAAAAGCGAATAATAGGACCAATACTAAGGAGGAAACGATTATGACAATCAAAACTGTGACTGAGAAAATGGGCCAGGGTGTGGCCTTTGAGCGCATCCGCCGGATCACCGGTTACCTGGTGGGCACCATGGACAAGTGGAACGACGCCAAGCGCGCCGAGGAGCGGGACCGTGTGAAGCACGGCCTTTCCGGCAATGATTGATCTGGCGGGTATCACCGGAGACAGCATTGTAGACGGCCCTGGCATTCGGACGACAGTCTTTTGCCAGGGCTGTCCTCATCACTGTCCCGGATGCCACAACCCGGAGACCTGGGAATTCGGCTGCGGCACGCCCATGGATGAGGAGAAGATTCTAAAAATCGTGGAGGAGAACCCCCTCTGCCAGGGTGTGACCTTCTCCGGCGGAGAGCCCTTTTCCCAGGCAGAGGGCTTTGCGAAGCTGGGGCGGATGCTCAAGGAGCGGGGCTACGAGGTGGCCTCCTATTCCGGCTTCACCTTTGAGGAGCTGATGAACGGGACAAAGGCCCAGCGGGACCTGCTTTCCACGCTGGATGTACTTATTGACGGCCCCTTCCTCCAGGAGGAACGGAGCCTGGAGCTGAACTTCCGGGGCAGCCGCAACCAGCGGGTCATCAACGTGCCCGAGAGCCTGAAGGCAGGGGAAGCTGTGCTGGAGACCAGCGGCCGCTGGCTGGGAGAGTATTAGAGTGAAGAGTTGAGAGTAAAGATGTAGGGGGATGGTGTTCTCGACGCCCCGTCCGTATTTTAGGAGAAATGTTATGCCGATTTTGAATGTGGAACAGCCGGAGATCATCCAAATTGACGAGACCCTCCGGCTGCGGAAATTTGACGGAATTTTTGATTTTGCGCTGGTTTGGTACCAGGACCCTGAGACCCTGATGCTGGTGGATGGTGCACCGGAGCCATACGATATGGAAAAACTTCGGCGGATGTATCAGTATCTTAATAGCCAGGGAGAGTGCTATTTTATAGAGTTGCAGACCGGAGACAGCTTCCGCCCGGTGGGAGATGTGACCTTCTGGCAGGAGGATATGCCCATTGTCATTGGGGAGAAGAGCCTCTGGGGGCAGGGGATTGGAACTCGAGTTATACAGGCCCTGATCCAGCGCGGCAAAGAGCTGGGTTTTGATTGTATGATGGTGGATGAGATCTATCATGAGAATCAGCGGTCGCAGAAGCTGTTTACAAAATGCGGCTTTCAGCAGTGCCGGGAGACACCCAGGGGGAAAAGCTTTCGGCTGAATCTTACATGAAAAAAGGGACGCACATATGTGCGTCCCTTTTTATAGACAGTTGTTGAAGAACGTTATAAAGGTCTCCATCAAATCCTCATCCACCTGGGCCTTGAGCCTGTCCATTTCCGCCAGCTCTGCTTCCGTGGCGGTGCCGGAGCGGAGGGCACGAAGGAGCTTTCGCTTGGCCTTATCCACCTCTGGTGGGGTGGTGATGTTGTGATTATGCCCCGTCAGCGGCAGAAAGGTCTTTTTCGGGTCATTTTGAAACGCGGCATAGAGTACCTCGTAGTTGTCCCGGTAATGGATGATCCCATCATCGTCGCTCTGGAGGATCAGCACCGGGGCGTCTGTGCGTTTCAGCCCCTCTACGGCGGTGATGCTTGCCAGAGCGCCGAACTGCATCCGCTGGAACAGGCGCACGCCAAGGAGCATCAGACCGGCGAGCCTTCCCCAGTGGCGCTCCAGATGGGGGCCAACCCCGGCGGTGCTCACCTGAAAGGCGGAGGCGGAGATGATGCCCCGGATGGGATACTGCCCCAGGGTGCTCACACAGTCCACGCTGTAGCCGCCCCAGCTGTGGCCGTAGAGCAGCAGGGGAAGCTGTCGAAGCTCCGGCGATGAGTTTACATAATCAAGACAGGCCTGCAAATCCAGAATATGCTGGGGCAGCCCGTAGAGGATGCCGTCGCTTGTACCCACGCCGCTGCCGTCAAAGGCCAATACCGCGTAACCGCCCCGGCAGAAGGCCTCGCATTCCGGCAGATAGTCATTGAGGCTCATGCCGTAGCCGTGGCACAGGACGATCAGCGCCTTTGGGGTAGAATTGTAGGAAAACACATAGCCCCGCAGGGTATCGCTCCGGCCCCCGGGAAAGCTGACCGCCCGCCGGCTGAGGTCCGGATGGAGGGAGGAGAAGTAGGGGAAGTAATCGCCGCCGCCGTCAAAGCGGGCGTGGAAATGTTTGCGGTAGATATATGCGCCCGCCAGGATCAGGCCCAGAAGCAGCAGAACGAGCACCCCTGAGATGATACACAATGCAATTAACATAATGTTGCCTCCGTGTTGTTTGGGAACTATAACAGCAAAGCCCCTGTGGCGCAGAGCCACAGGGGCGGAAGTTTGCCGGTACTTACAGGACTTCGCCCGTATCCTTAGCCACCATGGTGATGGCGGTGGATTGAGATGTACAGAGATTGTCATACATTTTCTCATACATCCGAAGCATCTGCTGATTGGTAGTTTCCCGGCAGCGGACGATATCACCATAAGCTTTTGCCTTTGCCTCACCCTGGAAATTTCCGGGTGCGCCAGGTCCGCCGCTGTCGCCGTCCGACATGGCGGCCAGATTGCTGATGGTCGAGTATAGATAGCCGGTCTCTTGCTGAATGACAGCGATCTGCTTCAGAATGTAAGGAATGCTGTATTCCACTTCGGTGTTGTCAGTGTGAGCGGTCATATTCAAATCAGACATGATGTGTTCCTCCAAATCATTCTTTGGCGGACACGCAAGACATATCGTATTTTCAGAAATGAAGCGTGCCCGGCCGTGTTTCACAAGACCCTTTGCCCGCTTGGGGTAGGTCGCTTCGTATTCTTTTCCCTGCTCATCTACAACAATGATGTTTTTTTCGATGGGTGTCATCCCCCTTGCTGTGAGCGGTGTGTGGCGTGCTGTTTTTTGTGATGGGTGCCGTCCCCGAGCCACAAAACCATTATATCGGCACAGGGGAAGTTTGTCAAGAATTGTCTGCTGGTTGGCGGCCCTATTCCGTAATCACAACAGGCTTCCACGCAAAGGGAAGCAGGTCTGTGATCTGGACTTTGATCAATCGGTTGTTGTCATCGTTGAGGATCACCTTGATATCGGGGCAGTATTCCACCAGCATCTGCCTGCAATTGCCGCATGGGGCCAGCACGCTGTTGGGCATTTTATCATGGACGGCAACAATGGTGTCAAATTCCCGTTCTCCGACAGAAATCGCGATGCCCATGGTGATATACTCCGCGCAGGAGCCGTGGTTGCCGTCGCAGTTGACCCCGGTGTAGACAGTTCCGTTTTTGCATCGAATGGCCGCGCCCACCGTGTGGTTGTATACGCCGTCGTCAAAATTCTTTTTCAGGGTTTCCAAGGCCCTTTGGATCAGCTCGCGATCCGCCCCGGTAATTTCATAAAACACCATGTGTGTCGCCTCCTTGCGCGATAGAAAAGAACTCCGTATTCAGGTACGCATCCAGCTGCCCCCGCGTATTGGAAAGGCACGACCCATCCGACAGTACCGCCCGAAGCTCCGGAAGGCGCACCCAGCGGTAGGCGATGGTCTCGCCTTCTTGCAGCGTTATGGAATCTTTGGGGACGTCCGTGACGCACAGGTAGCCCCGGTAGATAGTATCTGCTGTAACATCCTGATACAGTTCGGTCAGGGTATCCGCATGGATGCCCGTCTCCTCCAGCAGTTCCCGCTTGGCGCCGTCCAGAAAATCCTCACCCTTGATCACGGACCCGCCGGCACTGGCCTCCCAGGTGCCCGGGTGGATGGGCTTTTGAAGATCCCGCTGCATCAGCAAAACTGTCCCGTCCCGGTGTACCACCAGGATCTCGGTCACAGCGTGGCGGTATTGGGCGGGAACAGGCTCCCCGCGGACCAGATCCACCCCGGCCCTTGTGCCGTCGGGATAATATGCGTCCCAAAGCTCCATACGGCATCCTCCTTTATACAAAAATCATATCATGTTTGCGGTCAAAAAACAAGAAACGCAGAGGGCGGTATCTCCCTCTGCGTTTTTTCACTTTTCAAACGTACCTCGTGTGTAGTAGTACGGCAGCTCCCCATCCAGGGCCTCACAGGCATCAACATTCAGCACAGTCCGGATGGTGTTGATGCCTGTGAGGCCCTGGATGGGGAGCTCCTCGCCCCGGTAGTACACGCAGTTCAAAATGTTCTGCATATAAAGGTTTTCCGTGGGGGCGTCAAAGGTCTCCCAGCCCGCGATGCCCATGTCGTGGTAGTGATTGGCCTGGCGGCTGCCGTGGTCCGACTGAACGAAGATCAGCGCATCCGGGTCATGCTGGCGGACTGCGTCAACCAGTTCCATGATGAAGCTGCTGACAAACTCCAGCTGGCCCAGATACAGCTCATGCCGGTCCCACTTCCAGCCTACGCTTTCGTAGTTTTCCACCAGGTTTCCGTCCTTGTCCAAAATGGTGGGTGCATGCGGGCACTGAATGTAGCCCATGGTAAAGGTCGGTCCGTCGCCCACCTGGCTCCAGCAGCCCTTTTCCGCCTCCATGGCATTGAACAGAGGCCCGGTGTAGGTGGCCACATAGTCCGCATGGATGTAGCTGTTCAGTTCCTTTTTAATGAAATCAAACTGGTCGTACAGGCTGTTGGTCAATAGAAAATCCGAAATGGTTCGCCGGGACTGCTTTTCCGTCAGCACATTGCAGCCCGTGGCGCCGAAATAGTCCAGATGGTTGATGAGGTTCAGCTGATAGCCGTTGTCCGCAAAGGTGCGGAACAGGTTGGGCATTTCGAGAAACGCATTCCGCTGGGCGGTGGTCATGCTCCCCTCAATCACATAGTTCATGTTCATGAGATTGGGCACAATGGTGACGGTCTTTAGAGATTCCGTGTTGTGGCTGTCCCGGGAGACGGTAAAGCCCCGGGCTTCCATGGCGGTCAGAAAGGGTTCATTGTCGTAGTCATAGTAATGCTGAAGATTTTCCTTTCCAGCGTAGCCGTCGAACAGAAAAAAGTATACGTTGGGCTTGTCCCCGGAAAAGGTCTTTGGCTCGTAGGTCTCAAAGGGTTCCCCATTGCTTGGCGGGTCCTGGGCCCGGAGATTGAAAATGCCCGCCGTCACAAAGTTCACTGCGATCAAGGCCCCAAAGGCCAGAGAAAATAATCCGCACAAGATGTTCAGTGTCGGCTTCTTCCACAAAAGCAGCCCCAGGACCACCAGAAGCACCGCGCCAAAGACGATCATCAGCACCGTCGGGGACAGGCTGGGGATCAGCCCCTGCAGCCCGGAAAGGCACATGCCGAAGTTGATCACCACCAGCATAGAAAGATTTGTCATCACCGCCGCTCGGGCGCTGTTCCGGAGGATCAGCCCAAAGACGATCAAAAAGAGCAATCCGTTTAGGGCAAATACCCCGAAAAACGGAAACATGCTGGTAAAAGGCGCCTCGTCCACATTGTGTGCGTATAGGAATACGCAGGGGAAGAAGCAGGTTAAAAGCACTGACAGCACCGGAAGCCAGAGTGCCGCGAGCATCTTACGAAAACGTTCCATTGGTTCCACCGTTCTTTAGAGGATTTTGTACTATTATGCCACGGCTTTTTTGCGGTTTCAAGTATATTTAAGGAAAATTAATGTGTTTTTAAAGCCTGACTAGGTCCCGGTGAACCGCCGGTGGAGTGCTGGAAAAACGCGGAGGCTGCGCTCCAGGGTCCCGGTCATCCGGGCAATCGTGACACCGTAATTGGTAAAGGGGACGCCCTGGTCCAGACTGCACCGCATTCGGTATTGCAGTTCCCGGTCCGTGGTCATACAGCCGCCGCAGTGGATCACCAGGGCGTAGGGGGAGAGGTCCTCCGGAAATTCCCGGCCGGAGCAGGTCTCAATATCGAGTTGCTTTCCGGTGTATTGCCGCAGCCAGCGGGGGATCTTGACGGTGCCGATATCGTTGCACTGGCGGTGGTGGGTGCAGCTTTCGGCCATGAGCACCGTATCTCCGTCCTTCAGACGGTCAATGGCACCTACGCCGGAAACAGCGGCGTCCAAAAAGCCCTTGTACCGGGCCAGCAGGATGGAAAAGGACGTGAGCGGGATCTCCTCCGGCACGGCCTTGCTGACGATGGAGAAGGCCTGGCTGTCCGTTACCACCAGGGCCGGGGGCATGGCCATCCGGCTGAGGGCTGCCTCCAGCTCCGTTTCCCGGGTCACCAGGGCCAGCCCGCCTGCGTCCAGCACATCCCGGATGGCCTGCTGCTGGGGCAGGATCATCCTGCCCTTGGGGGCCGATTCGTCAATGGGGCAAACCAAGATTACCCCGTCCCCAGCCGAGATCAGGTCCCCCAGGAGCCGGTGGTTCGGGTCCTCCTTGGGGGCAAGCGCACCCAGGCGCTCCTTCAGGGCTTGGATACCGAAGCCCGTGACCGCGCTGACATACAGAGCGCCGTCCTGCTCCTCCGGGAGGGCGTCCAGCAGGTCGCACTTGTTATACACCGTCAGATGAGGGATGTCCTTTTCCGAAAACAGCGCCAAAAGCTGCCGGTCGCAGTCGTTTTCTCCTACGGTGCTGTCTACCACGAGAACCGCAATGTCCGTGCGGTTCAGGGTCTGCTTGGTTTTGTGAATGCGGAGCGAGCCCAACTCCCCCACATCGTCAAAGCCCGGGGTGTCGATGATCACCACCGGCCCCAGGGGCAAAAGCTCCATGGCCTTCTGGACCGGGTCCGTGGTGGTGCCCTTGACGGCGGAGACCACCGCCAGCTCCTGGCCCGTCACAGCGTTGACCACACTGGACTTTCCGGCGTTCCGGCAGCCGAAAAAGGCGATGTGCAGCCGCTCCCCCGAGGGGGTTACATTCAAACTCATAAGCGCTCCTTATTTCGAGATGTGGACCGAACCCGCCGCGGCGCTGGGGGAGAAGATGGACTCTGCCTGCTCCTCCGTCAGGGTTACGCCGAACACGGTCTTGTAATAGTCCACGGTTTTTTCAGTGATGTCGATATCCGAAAACAGGTCCGGGTACACGGTCTTGGCCAGCCACAGCAGGGTGATGGGCGTGTCCACACCGGGGGTGTAGCTCCGGTACATGCCAAGAGGCATCTTGTAGACCTGCTCCTGCTTGACGGCGGAGATGGTGCTCCAGTCGTAGCTGCCTACAGTGCCCTGATACAGGTCCTGGGGCTGGGCGGTGGTGAAGTTCGTCATGAGGATCACCTCCGGGTCCCAGGCGTAGACCTGCTCCAACGTGACCCGGACGGCGTTGTCGTCCGTCAGCTCCTCGGCCACATTGACCGCGCCGATGGCGTCCGCCCAGAACTGGCCGAAGAAGTTGCTGCCGGAGGTCACAATGGCCGTGTCGCTGTAGTTGAACAGGAAGAAGACCCGTGCCCGCTCTGCGTCGGTAAGGGATGCGGTCCGCTCCTGCACCAGGGCCATGGATTCCTCGCTGTACTGCTTTACCTGCGACCTCCGGTCGTTGCCCGGGAAGATCTCCCCCAGCAGGGCCATCCACTGGTTCAGGGTCTCCACGGTGTTATACTCCCACTTGTTGACGGAAAGGGCTACGGCATTGAAGCCCGCATTCCGGAGGGATTCCCCGATCTGCGGATTGCTGGCGCTGTAAAACACCACCTGAGGATCGAGTTTCATGAGCTCCTCGGTGTTCACATCGGCATCGCCGATGGCGCCGGTGTCGGCGTTCAAAAGCTCAGGGTACAGCTCCCCCAGCAGGCCGTTTTTGGCCGCCGCCATACTGCCCGGGGCCATGGCCACGATTTTCTCGGCAGAATCGAAAAATACCGTCAGCACCGAGGGGAGCGGGAGAATGTTGCACACGGCAATACGCTGGATGTCCTTGGGCAGCGTCACAGTGTTCCCGGCGTGGTCCGTGATGGTGACGGTCTCCGCCGATCCTGCGGATGACGCCGCCGCGGCTTCCGTGGAGGTTGGGGCCGCGCCGCAGCCGGAGAGCAGGGCCGACAGAGCAAATACCGCCGTCAGCAGGCAGATTTTCAGGTGTTTCATAGTCATCATGCATTCCTTTCTGCTTGAGAAAACCAAGTCTTTATGTTCAGGTTGGGAAGCTCGGGGATGTCCCTTCGGAACATCCGCCCGGAAAAGGCCTCATGGGGCATCGGCAGGAATCGGCACCCCGCCGGCAAAATGGGCTGGTACAGCGGGTCTGCGACCACAAGCTCCGCATTTTTGCAGGCACTTTGGATATCCTCCTCCTCCATGGCGTGGAGGTCCCCCGCCGAGAGCATTCCATCAAGCTCCGGCAGCAGCTCCAGGGGATAGACCACCCGGGGCGTCACGCCGCACTCCATGGAGACCGCTGCCGCCAGAGACCGGCTCAGGACGCCCTCGCCAATCACGAAAATGTCTCCCGCCTGGGGTGCTTCCGTTTCGGAAAAGGCCATCCGGCAGATGCCGTCGTGTGCCGTTTGCGCCAGCGTTTCCAGAATGCGCGCCGAAAAGGCCGCTCCCGTGGGCGTCCCCACCACATAGGGGGTGCCGAACCGCTCCCGAAGTGCCAGGGCCGTCTTCATGCCCACGCCGGACACCACCAGATTCACCTGGGCCTCCCCCGCCCGGGAAAGGTCCGAAAGGGAGCTTCCCATGGCCCAGGTGGAGATCACCTCCCAGCCGCCGGCGCGCAGCCGCTCCGCCATGGCGGGGATGCTGCCGTTCACCGAGAAATCCAGGGGTGTGGCGCCCAGAATATTCACCGTGCCCGGGCGCATGACCGCGCCCTTGTCCGTCAGACGCCGGGCCACCGCCAAAAGCGCCTCCGAGGCACCGCAGAGGTAGGAGCGCATACTGTTTGTGTCAAAGCCGAAGCAGGGGATGCCGCTCCGCCGCTCCAGCTGGGCGGCGATGCTCGCAAGGTCGCAGCCGGTCATCATGGGGATGGGGGTCCCCGCCAGGGCGGCGAATTTGGGACGCAGGGCCTTAATGGCCTCCAGCATGTCCGAAAGGACCTTTTCGTCGTCCCCCATAATGGCCTCCATCTCCGTCAGGGCGGAGATGAACACCAGGCTGTCCGTGTCGTACCAGCGGGGCTCGTCGTGGGTGGCGTAGGTGGAGTTGCAGCCCGAGGCGTCGTGCATCACCGTCATGCCCCCCAGCTCAAACAGGGCCGAGCAAACGCCGAATACGTCGGCGGAATAGGTGGATAAAACCGTTCTTGCCTGTCTCATACGCAGCTTTCACACCCCAATCCCTTGATTTGAATGAGCCGGTCCGTGTCCTGCTCGGTGGAATAAGCAAAGATCATATCCTCCGCCAGCCGTCGAATGCCGTCAAAGCCGTACCGGCCGCCGCCCTCCACCTGGTTGACAAAGTGCCGGCTATCCGTGAAATAGGCCGCTTTCTGTCCCAGGGCAAGCGTTTTTTTCGAGGTCCACCGCTCTGCCCGCCGCATGGCCGGGTGGACCGTGGGCAGGACCAGAAGCTCCGGGGCGTTTTCCCGGAGCCAATCCCAGTCCGCCCGTTCCTCACCGGAAAAGGAGTCCGTATACAGCCGCTCCACCGCAAAGCCATGGGACAGAAGCAGCCGGGCAAGCCCCAATGGCCGTGGCGTAAAGGTATAGTCTATGGCAATGGGTGTATCGCCGATGACGGCTCTTGCGTCCGTAAGGGCCTGCTCCGCCAGAGTCTCCGCCGCCGCACCGCCGTCATAGTCCGTGCCGAGGGCCTGGGCCAGCGATGTGAGATTTTCCCGAATTTCCGCCGGATCGTAGCTCATGGGCAGATACAGGTGCCGCCCGCCCAGCCGCGCCGCCAGCGCGTCGCCCCCGGCCTTGGCCACGGGCTGGGTGGTGATATAGACGCTGCTTTCGGCCATGCGCTTGTATTCACCGTAGCTTCCACAGCGGGTGATCTCCCGGAGGTCAAATCCAGCCTCCCGGACCAAAAGGGCCAGGTCACTGCTGTCGTCCGTGGGAAAGCAGTTTCCGAGGACGGCGCAGGCCTTTGCCTTGGGGGCGTCCTCCGGCAGCAGGCTGTAGAGCTGCCGCCGCATGATCTGGTCCGGGGTCAGGCCGCTTTTCCGCATGGTGGGGATCATGTAGCAGTCCGTAAAGTCCACCTCCGGGAACCGCTCCCGCAGGGTCCGGTAGCACAGGGAAAGGTCACAGCCCATGAAGTGGTGGATGCAGCTGGTATAAAGCAGTACCGCCGGGGGCTTCTTGGGAAGACGGGTCAAGATATCCGTCACCCCGTCGATGATGAGCTGTTCCATGTCCCCCTCCAGAACGTTTTGCTCCTCAATGGCAATGGTGGAGAACCGATGGGAGAGATTCATCTCCGCAGCGCTCAGCACCACTCCCCGCAGGCAACCCGCCGCGCAGACGAAAATCTCATGGGCCTCCGGCACCAGCATCCCCACATGGACGATGGTCCAGGTGCCCCGGGCCGGGGCGCTGTATTCCAGTCCTGCGGAAAATGGTGTGGGAAATGCCGTGTCTTTTATGGGGACCTGGGGAATGACCGCCGCGCCCGTATCGCCGGGACGTCTCAGCATACCGCCACCCCGCATTCCTGCAGGAGCCGGTCCGCCAATGCCCGGTATTCCGCCGCCATTTTGCTTTCCGGGAAGGCCTCAATCACCGTCTTCCCCAGCTCCTCGGCCGCTTGGACGGTCTCACTGCGGGAGAGGGTCCCGATGATAGAGGTACTAAGGTCCTCCGCCAGCTCCGAGACCTTTTCCTCCTCGTTTTTCACGTCCCGCCGGTTGAGGATCAGCCCCCCAAGCGCTGCGTAGCCCCGGTCCCTGAAATTCTCAATGGCTGCGCCAATGTTGGCCGCCGCATGAATGGCCATGTTCTCGCCGGAGGTGATAATGAACACCTTGTCCGCGTAGCCGCTCCGCATGGGCATGGAGAAGCCGCCGCAGACCACGTCCCCCAGCACATCGTAAAAAACCACGTCCGGCCGATAGACCTCATAGGCGCCCTTTTCCTGCAATTTTTCCAGGGCGGCAATGATTCCCCGCCCGGCACAGCCCATGCCCGGGGTTACGGAAAAGGCGGCATCGGGAAATCCAC
>CABSAB010000013.1 GCA_902475515.1 uncultured Eubacteriales bacterium
CGCCACCCGCCGGAGCCCAGATGTTCTCCGCATCCGGCTCCATGGTGCGGATGGCGGCTTCCTCGCTGGCGATGAAGACCTTATCGTCCTTCTCTCCCACCACCATGGAGCGAAGCTTTAACCGGTCATTGAGGGCCATCAGGCCACCGGAAAAACCCAGCACAATGGAAAACGGCCCCGTCACCAGGAGGCTTGGGAACATGGTGCGAAGGTATGTGTGCTTCTCCTTGTCCGTGAGGTCCGTCTTGGCGGCGATGGTGCTCCAGAAGGGCGCCGCAATGACGCTGGCAGCCTCCCCCATGGTCAGTCCCTGGACACGCACCAAATAATCCATCATATAGGTGATGACCTCCGTATCCGTCTGGAGGGTGCATTTGTAGCCGAACATCTCCAGGAAACGGCGGTTGGCGTCGTAGGAGGAGATCTCCCCGTTATGTACCACCGAATAATCCAGCAGCGTAAAGGGATGCGCCCCGCCCCACCAGCCAGGCGTATTGGTGGGATACCGCCCGTGGGCCGTCCAGGAGTAGCCCTGGTATTCTTCCAGCTTATAGAACACGCCCACATCCTCCGGAAAGCCTACGGCCTTGAACGTTCCCATATTCTTGCCGCTGGAAAATACATAGGTTCCCGGCAGCTCTGTATTGATCTTCATGACCGTCTGGGCCACGAACTCCTTTTCGTCCAGCTGCATGGACGCAAGGACGGATTTCAGCGGGGCAAGGAAGTACCGCCAGATGATCGGCTCATCGGTGATCTCCGGGATCTTCCGGGTGGCGATGCGCTCGGACTGGACGATCTCAAACCGCTCCTTTAAAAACACCTCGCAGTTTTTTCGGGTGGTCCGGTCATCAAAGAACATATGGAACGCGTAAAAATCCTTGTACTCCGGATAGATACCGTAGCCCGCGAAGCCGCCGCCCAGTCCGTTGGAGCGGTCATGCATGGGGCGCATAGCATTGCGGATCAGCTCGCCGGACATCAGCTTCCCCTCCCGGGAGATCACCGCCGCAATGGCACAGCCGGAGGGAATGCGCACTTGACCTTCTAATTTCATAGTAACCTCGTTCCTTTCGGGAAAATCGAAAAAGCGCCCATTTTGGCTGAGAGTGCTCCCATACCAAAATGAACGCCTTTGCTCATTTGCAATTATTATAGAATAGTTCCTGCGTAATGTCAAGTAAAAATCAGACTCGTCTACCGTTTTCCAGATTTTTTTGAAAGTTATAAAAAAATAATTGCAAATCGGGGTTGACAAATTCATCCCCCGGGCGTATAATGCAAGCGTAAGGCAAGGGCGTCTTTGAGCTTTCCCGCTCAAGGACGCTTTTTTTCAGCTTACAGAAAATCAATTTCATAGTGAATGAGGGCAAAGGCGTCTTCCGTGTGTATTTGCATGGGAGGCGCCTTTTCTTGATTTTGCAAGAAAGGAAGCGTATTGGATGGGAACCGTATCTGAATACTTTGGAAGCATGGTCTTTGACGACCGGGTGATGAAAGCCACCCTTTCGGCAAAGGTCTATCAGTCTTTGAAGAAAACCATTGATGAGGGGGCGCAGCTGGACCCCGGCGTGGCAAACGCCGTGGCGGCGGCCATGAAGGACTGGGCCGTTTCAAACGGCGCCACCCATTACACCCATTGGTTCCAGCCCCTGACGGGCGTCACGGCGGAAAAGCACGACAGCTTCATCTCTCCCTCCCCCGACGGCGGCGTGATTATGGACTTTTCCGGCAAGGAGCTGATCCAGGGTGAGCCGGATGCCTCCTCCTTCCCCTCCGGCGGCCTCCGGGCCACCTTTGAGGCCAGAGGCTACACCGCCTGGGACCCCACCTCCTATGCATTTATCAAGGGCAATACCCTGTGCATCCCTACAGCCTTTTGCTCCTACGGCGGCGAGGCGCTGGACAAGAAAACGCCTCTGCTGCGGTCCATGGAGGCCCTCAACAAGCAGGCACTTCGTATTTTAAAGCTATTCGGCAACGATACGGTGAAATGCGTCCGCACTTCTGTGGGACCGGAGCAGGAATATTTCCTCATTCCCCAGGAGCTGTACGAAAAGCGGCCCGATCTCCGCTTTACGGGCCGGACCCTGTTCGGTGCGAAGCCTCCCAAGGGCCAGGAGATGGATGACCACTACTTCGGTGCCATCAAGCCCCGGGTGGCGGCCTATATGGAGGACCTGAATGACGAGCTGTGGAAGCTGGGCATTCTGGCCAAGACCGAGCACAACGAGGTGGCCCCCGCCCAGCATGAGCTGGCCCCCATCTATACCACAACGAATATTGCAACGGATCACAACCAGCTGACCATGGAGATCATGCAGAAGGTGGCAGCGAAACACGGTCTGGTGTGCCTGCTCCATGAGAAGCCCTTTGCCGGGGTCAACGGATCCGGCAAGCACAACAACTGGTCCATCTCCACCGATGCCGGCGTAAACCTGCTGGCTCCCGGCGAGACCCCCTATGAGAACGCCCAGTTTCTGCTGTTCCTGTGCGCGGTCATTAAGGCCGTGGACGACTATCAGGACCTGCTGCGGCTTTCCGTTGCCACCGCCGGAAATGACCACCGCCTGGGCGCCAACGAAGCGCCTCCCGCTGTCGTCTCCATCTTCCTGGGCGATGAGCTGAACGCCGTCTTGGAGGCTATTGAGACGGGCACTCCCTATCAGGGCATGGAAAAAACCCAGATGAAGCTAGGCGTGGACGTCCTTCCGAAGTTCAACCGGGATACCACTGACCGGAACCGCACCTCGCCCTTTGCTTTCACCGGCAACAAGTTCGAGTTCCGGATGCTGGGCTCCTCTAACTCCATCGCATGTGCCAACATTATGCTCAACAGTGCCGTGGCCGAGAGTCTGAAGATCTATGCCGACCGGCTGGAAGGGGCAAAGGACTTTGAGACCGCCCTCCACGATATGATCCGCAAGACCATTCAGGATCACAAGCATATTATCTTCAACGGCAACGGCTACGACGACGCCTGGATCAAGGAGGCTACGGAAAAGCGCGGACTTCTGAACTACCGCACCACCCCGGACTGCATGCCTCATCTGCTGGATAAGAAAAACGTCGAGATGCTCACCGCTCACAAGGTGTTCTCCGAGGCCGAGCTCCACTCCCGCTGCGAGGTGCTAATCGAGGCGAACACCATGGTGGACATGGCAAAAACCCAGATCGCCCCCGCCGTTTCCGCCTATACCCAAGAGCTTGCGAAGACCGCCGCCGCCAAGAAGGCACTGGACAGTGCCATCCCCTGCGGCTACGAGACGGGCCTTGTGAAAAAGCTCTCCGCCCTGACCGACCAGATCGCCGAAAAGGCCGAGGAACTGGAAGCCGCCGTCACCGCCCTGCACACGGCGGAGGATGTGATCTCGGAGTCCTACGCCATCCGGGACACCATCCTGCCCAAAATGAGCGAGCTGCGGCTCCCCTGCGACACGGCGGAGACCCTCACCGCCAGGGACTATTGGCCCATGCCCACCTACGGCGATCTGCTGTTTGGTGTGAAATAATATCCATCCACCCAAAATCTTAGAGGAGATGAGCAAGTTATGGTTATGGAAGAGGTCATAAAACTTGTGGAGGAAACTGCCACAAGCGAAGTATTCGGCGTTTGGTTTCTGATCGGCGCGGCCCTAGTGTTCTTCATGCAGGCGGGCTTTGCGATGGTGGAAACAGGCTTCACCCGGGCGAAAAACGCCGGCAACATCATTATGAAAAACCTGATGGACTTCTGCATCGGCACCGTGATGTTCGTGCTACTGGGCTTCAGCCTGATGATGGCCGAGGACTATGTGTTCGGCTTCATCGGCATTCCAAATCTGGATATCTTTACGGACTTTTCCGGCTTCATCAGCGCAAACGCCTCCAGCTTTGTGTTCAACCTGGTGTTCTGCGCCACCGCAGCCACCATCGTCTCCGGCGCCATGGCCGAGCGGACGAAGTTCGTATCCTACTGCATCTACTCCGGGGTGATCTCCCTGGTGGTGTATCCCATCGAAGCCGGATGGGTCTGGAATAGCCAGGGCTGGCTCGCGCAGATGGGCTTCCACGATTTCGCGGGCTCCGCGGCCATCCACTCCGTGGGCGGCATCACGGCCTTGATTGGCGCTATGATGGTTGGCCCAAGGCTTGGCAAGTACATCAAAGATAAGAGCGGAAAGATCACCAAGGTCAACGCCATCCCCGGTCACTCCATCACCCTGGGCGCCCTGGGCTGCTTCATCCTCTGGTTTGGCTGGTACGGTTTCAACGGTGCGGCGGCCTGGGATGGCACCTCCCTGGCATCCATCTTCCTGACCACCACCATTGCCCCCGCCGTGGCCACCTGCACCACCATGGTCTACACCTGGGTGAAGAACGGCAAGCCCGACGTCTCCATGTGCCTCAACGCCTCCCTGGCTGGCCTGGTTGGCATCACCGCCGGCTGCGACGCCCTGGATGCTCTCGGCTCCATTGTGGTGGGCGTTGTCTCCGGCATTCTGGTGGTGGCCGTGGTAGAGCTTCTGGACCTGAAACTCCACATCGACGATCCCGTGGGCGCTGTGGGCGTCCATCTGGCAAATGGTGTTTGGGGCACTCTGGCGGTAGGCCTGCTGGCCAATCCCAACGCCCCCGCTGGGCTTGAGGGCCTGTTCTACACCGGCAGTGCCAAGCTTTTGGGCATTCAGGCCCTGGGTATCGTGGCCATCCTCCTGTGGACGGGCGTTTTGATGACGTTGGTCTTCCTGCTCATCAAGAAGACCATCGGCCTCCGGGTGGATGCCGAGGAGGAGATCAAGGGCCTCGACAGCACCGAGCATGGCCTTCCCAGCGCCTATGCGGACTTCATGCCGGCGGTTGAGAGCCTGAACTACGGCTATGATGAGGCTGTGGCTGTCACCGGAGACGTTCCCGTGGCCGAGGCTGTTCCCGTGAAAAAGGAACCCAGCTTCGTCCGTCCCGAGGGCGTTCCGAAGCTTACCAAGGTGGAGATCATCTGCAAGGAGTCCCGGTTTGAGACACTAAAAACAGAGCTCATGAAGCTGGGCATCACAGGAATGACCGTCTCCCATGTACTTGGCTGCGGTGCCCAGAAGGGCAAGCCAGAATACTACCGTGGCGTTCAGGTGGAGGCCAGCCTCCTGCCCAAGCTCCAGGTGGATATCGTGGTCAGCAAGGTACCTGTACAGAGCGTCATCGATACCGCCAAACGGGTCCTTTATACCGGCCACATCGGCGACGGCAAAATCTTTGTGTACGACGTGGAGGACGCGGTCAAGGTCCGCACCGGTGAGACCGGCTACGACGCCCTCCAGGACGTGGAATAATACGCGCATATCAGCGTGGCAAAGGGAAACCTTTGCCGCGCTATGCGTGGTTTTAGGCACAAATACAGCAAAGGAGTAAATGCTATGACAAAATATATTTTTGTGACCGGCGGCGTGGTCTCGGGCCTTGGAAAAGGCATCACCGCAGCCTCTCTGGGGCGGCTTTTAAAAGCCCGGGGCCTCAAGGTGGCGGCCCAGAAGCTGGACCCCTACATCAACGTGGACCCCGGCACCATGAACCCCTACCAGCACGGCGAGGTCTACGTCACCGAGGACGGCACCGAGACAGACCTGGACCTGGGGCACTACGAGCGGTTCATCGACGAGGACCTGAACCAGTTCTCGAACCTCACCACGGGCAAGGTCTACTGGAATGTGCTCAATAAGGAACGCCGGGGCGAATATTTGGGCGCCACTGTCCAGGTCATCCCCCACATCACCGGGGAAATCAAGGATTTTGTCTATTCCCTGGGCCAAAAAACCGGGGCGGACGTAGTCATCACCGAGATCGGCGGCACCATCGGTGATATTGAATCCCAGCCCTTTTTGGAGGCCGTGCGGCAGATTTCCCTGGAGGTGGGCCGGGAAAACAGCCTGTTCATCCACGTGACCCTGGTGCCCTTCCTCTCGGGCTCCGACGAGCACAAGTCCAAGCCCACCCAGCACTCCGTCAAGGAGCTCCAGGGTATGGGCATCAATCCGGACATCATCATTCTCCGCTGTGACAAGCCCCTGGAGGACTCCATCTTCCAGAAGATATCCCTGTTCTGCAATGTGAAACCGGACTGTGTCATTGAAAACATTACCCTGCCGAACCTCTATGAGGCTCCGCTGATGCTGGAAAAATCCAATTTTTCCTCGGTGGTCTGCCGGGAGCTGGGCCTCACCGCCCCTGCCCCGGACCTGTGGGAGTGGACCGAGATGGTGGAGCGGATCAAGCAGCCCACAAAGACCGTTCACATCGGCCTGGTAGGCAAATATGTAGCCCTCCACGACGCCTATCTCTCCGTGGCGGAGGCCCTGCGGCATGCGGGATTTTTCCACGGGGTCCATGTGGATATCCACTGGATCGACTCCGAGGGCATCACCGAAAGCACCTGCGCGGACAAGCTCGCCGGTCTGGACGGGATCATTGTCCCCGGCGGCTTCGGCGGCCGGGGTATTGAGGGCATGATCCTGGCGGCCCAGTACGCCAGGGAGCGGGACCTCCCCTATTTCGGCATCTGCCTGGGCATGCAGGTGGCAGTGATCGAATACGCCCGGAACGCGGCTGGCCTGACCGACGCCAACTCCGGCGAGTTTGACGAAAGCTGCCCCCACAAGGTCATTGACTTCATGCCCGGCCAGAGCGAGGAGATCGACAAGGGCGGCACCCTCCGTCTGGGAGCCTATCCCTGCGTCATTGCGCCGGGCACCACCATGGAGCGGTGCTATGAGAGCCGGGAGATTAGCGAGCGCCACCGGCACCGCTATGAGTTCAACAACGATTACCGGGAGTTCCTGACCGAAAAGGGGCTGGTCCTCAGCGGCACCTCGCCGGACGGCCGTCTGGTGGAAACCGTGGAGCTTTCGGACCGGCCCTTCTATGTGGGCGTTCAGTACCATCCCGAGTTCAAGAGCCGGCCCAACCGGCCCCATCCCCTGTTCCGGGGCTTTATCGGCGCGGCGGCCAAACACAGCGCGGGAGGTAACGTATGAGTATTCACGAAGAATGCGGCGTGTTCGGCGTCATCAGCCCCCAGGCCGCCGATGTGGCGGGGCTCTGCTATTACGGGCTCTACGCCCTCCAGCACCGGGGCCAGGAGAGCTGCGGCATCGTGGTCAATGACGACGGCGTGTTCTCCTCCCATAAGGACCTGGGACTTGTGAGCGAAGTATTCTCCGACGATGCCCTCTCCCGGCTTCCAAGGGGGACTATGGCCGTGGGCCACGTGCGCTACGGCACCACCGGCGGCAATCTCCGCAGCAACTGCCAGCCCATTGAGGTCAACCATCAAAAGGGCAAGATGGCCCTCTGCCACAACGGGAATCTCTCTAACGCCATGGAGCTTCGGGACCGGCTGGAGCTGTCCGGCGCTATTTTCCACACCACCTCCGACACGGAGACCATTGCCTATATTGTCACCCGGGAGCGGCTGCGGTCCCCTTCCATCGAGGACGCCCTTTCCGCCGCCATGGTTCGGCTGGACGGAGCCTATTCCCTGGTGCTCATGTCCGCTCAGAAGCTCATCTGCGCTCGGGACCCCTATGGCTTCCGTCCTCTTTGCTACGGCAAGACACCGGACGGCACCTATGCCGTGGCCTCGGAAAGCTGCGCTCTCACCGCCATTGGAGCGGAATTCATCCGGGACCTGGAGCCCGGCGAGATTCTGGTATTCGGCCCGGATGGCATCACCTCCCGCCGGGAGCATTGCGGAACACGGCCTAAAAAACTCTGCGTCTTTGAATATATCTACTTTGCCCGGCCTGATTCCATCATCGACGGAATGTCCGTCCACGCTGCCCGGCTCCGGGCAGGAAAAATCCTGGCCCGGGAACATCCCGTGGAAGCGGATATTGTGGTCGGTGTGCCGGATTCCGGTCTGGATGCGGCATTGGGCTACAGCCGGGAATCGGGCATTCCCTACGGCATCGGGCTCATCAAGAATAAATACATCGGCAGGACCTTTATCTCCCCGGGGCAGGATACCCGGCTGGACCAGGTGAAGATCAAGCTTTCCGCCGTGGAGGAGAGCGTCCGCGGAAAGCGCATCGTTCTTATTGACGACTCCATCGTCCGGGGCACCACCAGCGGAAGGATCGTAAAGCTCCTGCGGGAGGCTGGGGCGAAGGAGATCCATATGCGCATTTCCGCGCCCCCATTCCTGCACCCCTGCTATTACGGCACGGATATCGACTCCCGGGAGCATCTCATCGCCTGCCATCACACTGCAGAGGAGACGGCGGCGCTCATCGGCGCGGATTCCCTGGGCTATCTCCCGGTGTCGGCTCTGAAGGACCTTGCCGGCGGAAACGGCTATTGCAGCGCCTGCTTTGACGGGGCCTATCCCACCCCGGTCCCCACGGACACCCGGAAGGACCGGTTTGAACAGAAACTGTCGGAACGCCGGAAATAAAAACGCCTATGCGCAGACAATCCCGATCTGCGCATAGGCTCTTTTTTATGGTTGTCAGGCGATGTCCTTCCTCCGGTACCAAAACCAGGCGAACACCAGTCCCAGCACCCCCAGCGCCATGCCCACCGCCAGATAGGCCGGCTCCAGGCGCTCGTTCGCAACGATATCCGCCCCCTCGGCGTACCCAAAGGGCGTGATATATTTGAGCACTTCCAGTTCCTCTGTGAGATTGGCGAGGATGTTCAGAAAATACAGCATCGCCGCCAGTCCAATGCCGATCCCCAGGCTGCCCCCGCGAATCGCGGACGAAATGCCGAAGCAGACGGCCCCGATCTCCAGCTGCATCAAGAGATAGGCCAAAAACAGCAGAAAAAACGGCTTCCATTCCGGCGTCTCCCCCACCGCCAGCGCCGAAAGCAGCGACACCGCCAGGGCCGCGGCGTTGAGGATCACGATCTGGACCGCCACCGCGCAGAATTTCTGGACCAGCACCTTCTGCCGGGAGATGGGATGGGTCAGCAGGAACTCCGCCGTGTGTTCCTTTTCCTCCCCCGCCAGGGCCGAGACCCCCAGCAGCGCCGCAAAGAACGCACCTCCCAGGCCCAGCACATTGCCGCACTCCACGCCGAAATAGCCGGTAAACTCTCCAAAGTTGATCTGATCCATACCGAAGGCGGCGGAAAAACTCCCCATGTTCGCAAACATCCCGCTGATATCCTGCATCTGATCCGCCATCTGGGGATAGATCAGCACACACAGTCCCAGCATTCCAGCAATGACAGCGGTCCATACGATCAGCGCGGTCCGACCCCGTCGGAGTTCATGCGCAAGTAGTGTCATCCTTTGTCCCCTCCTCCGCATAGTAATGTAGGAATACCTCCTCCAGATCCGGTTCGGATATCTGGATATCCGTCAGCGGGAGCGCCGCAAGGGCTGCCAGCAGCTCCCCCGGTGCGCCGCTGTAGAGGAAATTCACCGTGTCGCCGCTGATCGTCACATTGCGGATGCCGCTAAGGCTCGGCGCCTCCCCGATCCCCCGGACCGTTACCCGCTTGGCCTGGGTGCTGCTGAGATGCTCGATGCTGTCCGACACCAAAATGCGCCCCGCCCGGATCACTGCGGCGTGCTTGCAGTACCGCTGGACCTCGGAGAGCACATGGGAGGACAGAAAGACGGTGGCCCCGCCCCCGTTGCGCTCCTTCAGTATCTCGTAGAACTCCCGCTGCATCAGCGGGTCCAAGCCGCTGGTAGGCTCATCCAGGATGCAGAGCTTCGGCCGGTGCTGAAGGGCACAGACGATGGACACCTTTTTCCGGTTCCCCAGGGACAGCTCCCGGATCTTTTTTCCGGTATCAAGCTCCAGCCGCCGGCAGAGTTCCTCCGCCTCTTTTTCGCAGTCCAGGCCCCGGAGTCTGGCAGAGAACCGAAGGACCTCCCCCACCCGCATCCCCGGGTATAAATTCGCCTCCGAGGGCATATATCCCACATCGGAAAGGATCGCCTCCCGGCCGCAGCCTATCTCCGTTCCAAAGATCTCCGCCGTCCCCTGGGTGGGCCGGATCAGCCCCAGCAGGGTGCGGATGGTGGTGCTTTTCCCGGCACCGTTGGGGCCGATGAAGCCGAAGAAGTCCCCCGCGGGAACGGTCAGGTCCACGTCTGCAATACCCCGGGATTTCCCGTAATATTTCGTCAGCTTCTTTGTGGTAATGGCATTCATGACTGGTTTTCCTCCTTTCGCAGATACACCTGCTTCCAAAATGCCAGCATCTGCGCAAAATCCTTTTCCAGCGCGGCGGGATCAAACTTCCCATCCCGCCGCAGCACCTCCCAAAGGTAGCCCTCCGAGGCCAGGTACATCTCCCGGTACATCATGGAAAGGTCCAGCCCGGGGATGAAGTCGCCGGGGTCCAGCCGGGAGATCGCGTCCCGGGCTTTTCGGTTAAAATGTCTTCGATAGCTCTCTAAAATACTGCTGTGGACGTCCAGATTCTCCTCATAAAACGCTTTGATGGCGAACAGCGCCATGGCCGGATAACGCCGCATCATTTCCAGCTTGGCCCGCATGCCCAGCTCCATCATCTCAAACAGATCCTCCGGCTCGTAGCAGCCGTACTCCTCCAGATACTGCGTGGTGATTTCCGCCGCACGCTCCCACAGGAAGAGGTAAAACTCCCGTTTGTTGCGGAAGTAGTGGAACAGCAGGGATTTACTGATCCCCGCTGCGTCGGCCACCTCCTGCATGGGGCTTTTCTGATAGGAATTTCGGGCAAACACCCGGAAGCCCGCGTTGATGATGGCGGTCTGCTTCTCCCGGGGCAGGGCAAAAAATTTTTCGTTCATGGGGCACCTCACTGACCGGACCGGTCAATATCCATTATAGGCCGTTGACCGTTTTTGAGAAGACCCCACCTGAAAAAATTATTGCTTTTTATGGCGGCGGTAGTACACATAGGAATACACCATCGGCACCACTCCGCCCAGAATAAACGCCGGGAACAGAATCCACAGATTTTTCAGGAAGGAGGTCAGCACAAGCACCACACCGGCAATGACCATGCAGAAGCCGCCCACACGGTTGGACCGGCTCCAGTTTTCCGGATCATCCAGGGCCCAGGGGGTCTTGATTCCAAAGGAATAGTTCTGCTTGGCCTTTGGCATCATATTCCCCAAAACGATCAGCAACAGGCCGATAAACAAGATGGCCACAAGGCCCACATCCACCTGAACCCCCAGGGCGACGGCATAGGTCATAGTGCACATAATCAGGGATGTGGCGGGCATGATCCAAAACACGATCCCCAGGGCCTTCCTTCCGATGTTCTTTTGCTTCGGGTCCACGGAGGTGGCGATCAGGCAGAAAAGATGCAGCGCCGCCATGACCCCCGGCAGTCCAAACACCGTAAACGCCTTGCTGTTCCAGCCATTCGGCTCATTATCCACACCAAAGTGCGTGGCGATGGTATCGGGCAGCCGGTCCCACAGGATGCAGCCAACCAGTATGGGCAGTAAAATAATCAGGGTGGTAATCAGAATTTTCCATTTATTCTCTTTCAGCATGGTCTTACTCTCCTTTCAAATCCGAAAGCCAAAGCATGATCTCCTCGAGCACCGAGGCGTTCAGCTCGTAATAAATATACTTCCCCTCCCGCTGATCCACGATCAAGTCCGCTTCTTTCAGGACGGACAGGTGCCGGGAAATGGCCGCCCCGGTGACGGAAAAATGCTCCGTGATCTCCCCGGCGGACATTCTGCCCTGTTTCAGCATATTTAGGATCTCCCTCCGGGTCGGATCTGCCAGGGCACGAAGGGTCTGCTGCATACTCATAGCAGGTACTCCTTTCCGCAGTCATTTAACGTTTAACTTAATCGTTAAATGAATGATACACCTTTCCTGTCCCGATGTCAAGGGTTTTCGAAAAAATAAAAACCGTGGCCACCGGTGCTTCCGATGGTCACGGTTTTTGTCAGTATTACAGCTGCATTACCGCAGCAAAGGCCGTATTGTTGCAGTTGCGAATGTCCGACGGATACAGGCAGTCGCCAATGACGCAGAACTCCGGCGCAATCTCCCGGAACGCCTCCGCATCTACGGCCTGACGGCCGCCGGAAATCACCACACTGTCGCAGGGGATGACCCGGGTCTCATGGGGCAGCTTGCTCTCGTCCACCGGCTCTGACATGGGCGGCGGACCACCGGGCCCCTCGGGGCCGATCTGTCCCTCACCGTTCTTGGCAGCCTCATCTGCGGCGTGGGGGTCAAAGGGCGCCTTCCTGGGCGGGAAGCCCGCAGGACGGGAATCCGGCATGACCTGAGGCGTTTTCTGCTCCTGCATCTCCATAAACATCATGGCGAACATGGGGTCCACATGGGGATAATTCAATGTCACATCCAGCGTCACCTCATTGGGCTTGACCGCCACGGTGGCAGCATGCTCAATGTAGTAGAAGTTCGGCTCGTTTTCAAAATCCAGCTCCGTGGCACGCTTGGAGTGAGGGTCGTCATAGAGCTTCGCCTGCCCCCGGGTGACCATGGTGGTGTGATGCCCGGCCTTGGCCAGGTACAGCGCCGCTTCCTTGCCGGTGGCGCCGCCGCCGATGACCACCACATTCTTGCCCAGCTCCTGCTCCCGTCCGAAGACATCCTCCGCCAACCATACGCCGGGGGTATCAGCTCCGGGCACGGGGATATTCTTGGCGGTGGAGCCCAGGGCCGCAATCACCACATCATAGCCCTGGCCCTTCAGCAGCTCTGGCGTTGCCTCAGTGTTCAGATGTACCGTAACACCGGACTTTTCGATCTCCCGGATCAGCCAGTCCTTGTAGTCCTTGAGGTTCCACTTGAAGGAGGCATAGTCCGCAAATTTCAGCTGACCGCCCAGAGAATCGGACTTTTCATAGACGGTAACGGTATGCCCCTGCTCAGTTGCAAACAGCGCCGCCCGGAGGCCCGCCGGGCCGCCTCCCAAAATGG
>CABSAB010000014.1 GCA_902475515.1 uncultured Eubacteriales bacterium
TGACGTGGTCCTGAACCATGTGGTAGGCGGCGGCCCCGCGGCCGACAGCATTTTCACCCAGGTCTCGAAGATCGACATTGTGGGCGGCAAATACCAGTGCGCGGACCCCGCCGTCATTGTCAAGAGCTGCAACTCCGATATCCTCATCGACGGTGCCCAGGTGGATTCCCAGTGCGGCATCCTGGTAAAGTCCCGGATCAACGACGATCCCTGCGCCCCCAACCCCGAGGGCCGGGAGGTCTACGGCATCCATGTGACCCTCAAGAACATGAATACCGAAAACAGCATCCTCCACGAGGACCCGAACCGCCGCATGACCGTCGCCCTGGAGAACACCTCCCTGGTGGGCGCCATTACCGGCGGCGTGCTCCTGAGCCTGGACGGCGCCAGCCGCTGGACCGCCAACGCCGACTCCAACGTGGTCCTGAACGGCGACGTATCCCTGGAGCAGCTGGATGCTGTCTCCGGCGTCACCATCACCGCCCAGGGCGCTGAGGACAAAACTGTGACCCTGCCCTCCGGCGGCACTCTGGTTGTCAAAACCGCCTAACCATAAAATTTACCCCCATGAACGTCCCTTTCGGGCGTCCATGGGGGTATTTTTCGCGTTATTTTCCGGGCTCGCTCCGGTCATGAAAGGCCCTGAGATACCGGATGATGTACAGGGCATACCGCAGTGAGAACATGGTATCCGGATCATCCAGATCCATGTTCAGCTTCTGGGCGATCTGCCCCAGCCGGTATTTCAGCGTGTTCAGGTGGATAAACAGCAGCTCTGCCGCCCTTGCCTTTTTCCCGCCTGTGGAGAGATAGACCTCCAGGGTGTGCAGGGCCTCCCCGCTGGGGTCCTTTTCCAGCAGACTCCGCAGCTCCGGCGTCAGCAGCTCCATCAGGTCCCTGTGCTCCGCCGCCGCCCGCAGCCCGTCGTAAATGGCATAGGCCTCATAGAGGTAATGCCTCTGCTCCGGGTCCAATGCCGCTCCCAGCTCCATGGCGCTCTTGGCCTGCCGCAGGGCCGTGTGCCCCGACTCCGCCAAATTTGTAAAGGGCATACTGACCCCCACCATCAGTCCGCTGCCAAGCTGTTCCCGCAGCGCAGAAAACTCCCCGCTCTGCTGCAACGGCACCGCGCTTGTCATCAGCAGCACGATCCCTGCCTCCAGCCGGGTGGATATCCCCGTGGGAAACAGCCGGTCCAGCTGCGAAAGCACATCGTCCACATCCCAAAAGGGCACCCGCCGGTTCACCGCCGTGTTGATCAGCACCAGGTAATAGCGCCCGTCCTTTCCGCAGCTCTGTCCCTCCAGCCATTGGGGGATGCCGGGCATGTTGGTCACCCCGGATTCCAGAAAGCTCTTAAGATACCCCGGGTCCGATACGCTGGTCCGGGCGATGGAGTTCTGCCGCAGCAGGTCCAGGGCAATGAAGCAGCCCAGCAGCTCCACCACCTGCATATCCGATTCCCGGAAGGGCCGAAACAGCGCCACCACCGTCAGATATCCCAGGGTCTGCCCCCGGGAATTCAGCGCCATGCGCATCTGATCCGGCCCGGACTCTGTCCGCAGCAGCACCGGCATCTGATCCCGGCGGGATTTTTCCATGTGGTCGGCGTTGACCGTGGAGTGGAAGTCAAACAGCGTCTCCTGAAATGCCGTGGTCTGCCAGTCCGGGTCCTTGCGTCCTGCCTGCCGGGAATAGGCCAGCAGTTCCCCGTCACTGTCGTGAATGGCAAAGGGATTTTGCAGATAGGTATACCCCGTCTCCACCAGCGCGTCCAGGCTGCGGCACCGTAAAAACGCCCCCGATACCTCCGGCATCTGCGAGGCCCGCTGCCCCTCCTGATACAGATGCCGGCTCAGTGCCGAATACACCCGTGCCGGCTCCAATGCCCGCACCAGTATCAACGTAGGGAATGTGTTCCGCAGCTTCCCCGGGTCCTGCTCCGTCTGGCAGATGCACAGCACCGGCCCCCTGGCCGTGGGTCCCTGGTAGTGCCGCAGCCTGCTCTGATGTATGATATAGAGCACATCCGCCCGCAGGGGCGGTGTATTCTCCGAAATATCCTGAATATCTGTGATCAGCACATCCAGCTCCCCGCAGCTTTCCAGGGGGAACTCCGCCCCCAGCGCCTTGGCAATGGCCCCTAAACCGCACTTCATACCCTCGCCTCCTGTTTGCCTAGTATAGCAAATTTTCCCGAAAATGTATACCTTCCTGCAAAAGCCGGCGGAGGCCCATGCCTTCCGCCGGTTTATTCCACTCAGTTCCCGTCCGTGTCGAATTTCACGATCTCGCCGGTCTCCGCGTGGATCTCATACTCATATTCGTAGGGGGTCCCGTTCTTTTGGAACTCGATATCATATACCGTCTGTCCGTCATCCTGCTCCAGCTCCGTTTTGGTAAACGTCACGTCAGCCTCTTTCAGCCCCGCGTGCTCCAGGACGATCCGCTTGGCCGCGGCCTCATCGATCTCCCCGTCGGCAGAAACGCCGGCCGTGCCGTCATAGGGCTCCATCTCCTTGCTGTGGATGGCCCCATCCGCCACACGGATCTTGTAATCATATTCCATGTCCCCGGCGAAAAACTCCAGGTCATAGACCGGAACACCGTCGTCGTTCTTGCGCACTGCCTTGGCAAAGCCCGCGTCGCTCTCCGCAATGCCCGCGTCCTCCAGGGCGATCTGGATGGCATCCTCCAGCGTCAGCTCCGCCCCGGCCTCCTGCTGGGAACCCTGTGCCGTCTGATCTGTCCCCGCCTGGGATGCCTGGGCCGCGGCGCTGTCCTCCACACCGCTCGCCGCCATATCTGCCGCCGAAGGCACGCTGTCCACTGCGGCGCTCTCCCGTCCGGATTGCTCCGTTCCTGCGCCGCAGCCTGTCAGCGCCGCCAGCAGCCCCAGCAGGCACAGGGCCGTCACAGCCGCATGCCTCCATGTGCTTTGCATCCGTTTTGTATCGTTCATCTGAAATTCTCCTTTTCTGCCCGGTTTCTTCCGGTTTTGAGGTTTCGTCTCTAGTATACCGCGTCGACTTAAAAATAACTTAAATCCATTCAAAAATAAGGCCATTTCCTCCGCATCCGCAGGGTCTAGTGCCCACAGCTATGCCCTGGGCCTACCACTCACGCCGGAAGCTGCTTCTGATACGCCCTCGGCGTGATGCCCTCGCACCGGGAAAACGCGCTGTCCAGCGCCCGCCGGCTGGGATATCCCACCTGCACCGCCACATCCTCCAGCGCCATCCCCTGGGCCATCAGTTCCTTGGCCCGGCTGATCCGCGCTTTGTGGATGCACTCCAGCACCCCGTAGCCGTATTCCCGCTTGAACTGCCGGGACAAGTACGATACATTCAGCCGGAATTTCTCTCCTAAGCTGGATACGCTGATATCCGGGTCTGCAAAGTGGCCCGCAATATACTCGTGCACCCGCCGCACCGCCGGGGCCGCCTGGCTCCCCTGGTCCGACACATGGGCCTCCAGTCCGGAAAAATACCGCAGCAGATTCCGGTGCAGCGTCGGAAGGTCCGGGCTTGCCATCAGCTCCCGCATGCTCGTGGACCCGCCATCCGGCAGGCGCAGCGTGATATTCAGCGGCAGCTCCAGCATGTTCGTGCAAAAGCGCATCTGCTCCGCCACCACCTCCCGGGCCTCGGGAAACGGATCAAAATAGTTGCGAATGCGCAGCTCCACCATGTGGAACAGATATTCCGCCGCGTCCTCATATTGAAAACAAACAAAGCAGTTGTAAAACTGCCGCTGGGCCGTGGAGAGCTCCACATCGGTCTTTTGGGTCAGCTCCTCGTCGCTCCGCACCACGTTCTCCTCCCAGTGGGAGCAGACTGCCATTTCCAGCAGCGCCTTAGTGGAAATGTAGTTGGTGTGCAGCGCAAACCCGCCCATGTCATACTGTCCCAGGGCAATGATCACGTCGATCCCATGCTTTTCATACAGCGCCGCCGCACAGGCACGGCACTGCTGATACAGCAGCTCCCGCAATGCCCCCTGATTGTCCGACGGCGGCCGGATCGTGACCCCCGGCTCACAGTAAAAGCAGACCAGAAGCCCCTCTTTTTCTACAAAGCACAGCTCCCGGTACAGTCCCAGGATGCCCGTCAGCTCCTCCCGCACAGTGGTATAGGCGTTCTCTTGGGCCCCCGCGTCTCCCGACCCGGGGCAGGCCCGCAGCTTCACCACCAGCAGCATAAAGGCTTCCGCCGGAAATTCCAGATGATACACCCGGTAAAAGTCCTCGATCTTTGAAAAATCCGGCACGCTCCCCTTTAACAGCTGCCCCAGGGCAAACTCCCGGAGCCGTGCCTGGGAGGCATCCATCGCCCGGGCCTCCTGCCGCATTTGATGGAACTCCCGCTCCCGCCGGACCAGCAGCCCCACACACAGCATCAGCGCCGCCGCCAGACACACCGCAAGCACCGTCATCAGCTCCATGTTTTTTGCCCCCTTTGCCTGTTCGCAGGTCTATTTTACCGATTCTTTACGAAAAATGCAACGGAAATACCGGTTTTTTACCCATCAAAAACAGGAATCCTTCTTTCATTTTCCGATTTTTTACCCAGGTCTGTTTTTTGCCCGGCAAATAGGTAAATTCTCGGCCCCAAAGGTCGGGTATTGGGGATTATCAAACACGCCCTCCCCCGCTACAATGGACCTTAGAAGCTTTTGCCCCATTCCGGGCGAGCCAACGAACCAAGAAGGAGGATTTATTTATGAAAAAGAGATTGCCGGCGCTTCTGCTTGCGGCCCTGATGGTCCTTTCCCTGCTGAGCGCCTGCGGTAACAACGCCGAAAGCACCGTCCCCGAGGCGTCGGTCCCCGCCGAGGAGACCGCAGCCCCCGCGGTGCCCTCCGTGGAACCTGCTCCCGCGGATTCCGCCGTGGAAGAGGAACCCGCCTCCGTGCTGGAGGAGCCCATTCCCGAGGGCCCCGTGGCCGGTGACACGGACTTTGACTGGTCCGTGTTTGAGCCCCTTTCCGAGGAGCCCACGACCCTTTCCATGTTCTATACGCAGCCCCCTCCGCTGGCTGCCATCATGGATTCTCCCAATGATATGAGCCTGCTCTATCAGAAGTTTGAGGAGATCACCAATGTCCATATCGAGTTCAATATGGTCAATATGATGGACGCGTCCACCACCTTCCAGCTGATGATTGCCGCCGGTGACTACGACGACATCATCAACGACGCGCTGAACTACTACGACACCGCCGACCAGGCTTATGAGGACGGTGTTGCCGTGGACCTTTTAGAGCACGCGGACAGTGTGCCCAACTTTCTGGCACTGATGGAGGAGTATCCCCAGATCCACAGCGATCTGGAGACCCTGGACGGCCATATCCTGAATATGCCCCGGATCGACATGCCCATCGGCACCATGGCCGATGCGGGCCTGCTGATCCGCAAGGACTGGCTGGACGCGCTGGATCTGGAGGTCCCCGAGAGCTACGGCGCCATGCACGATGTGCTGGCCGCTTTCAAGAGCGAATATAATCTGACGGACCCCTATGTGATGCCCTATCAGGTGCTTTCTCCCTGGGGTCTCATGGCCGGCGGCTACGGTCTGGAGCTTCGGGCGGACGCCAACAACTTCTATATCGACCTGGAGACCAATGAGGTGAAGCTTGCCACCGTGGCGGACAGCTACTACGATTACCTGTGCATGTTCCGGGACTGGTACAACGAGGGCCTCATCAACCACGACTTCGTCTCTCAGATGAGCAACCTGCCCGACGAGAGCATCATCTCCACCGAGCAGACCGGCATCTGGTTCTCGGATGTTTCCTACATCAAGACCTATCAGGAGCTGCTGACCTCCGTGAACCCCGCGTCGGAGCTTGCGCTGATGGGTGACCCCGGCATCGACGATGCCCGCACAGGCTATATCGCCAATGCCACCACCGTGGCCCAGTCCGGCGGCTTCTCCGTGTCGGAGGCCTGCGACAATGTGGAGCTGGCCCTTGCATGGTGCGACATGTGGTATGACCCCGCCCTGACCCAGTTCATCAACTACGGCTACGAGGGCGAGACCTTTGAGTACGATGAAAACGGCGATCCCGTGCTGGGCGGTGTCATCGTGAACAACGACCTGGGCCTGCCCTCTTTGAAGATGGCCAACGGCGTGTTCCTGTGCACCAGCGGCGGCTTTATCTACGACATCCACAAGTACGACCTGGAGTACACCGACCTGCAGATCGAAGCCTACACCAAGTGGATCAACGAAGCGAATGATCCCGCAACCGTAAAGACCGCTACGGTGCCCGGCGGTGCCAAGCTCACGGTGGATGAGGCCGAGACCATCTCTGTCGCCATGAGCGACATTCAGACCCATGTGGGCGAGATGGCGCTGAAATTCGTCACCGGCGCGGTAGAGCTCAACGAGGATTCCTACGCGGACTATGTGGCCGAAGTGGAAAGCCTGCGGATGCAGGACGCCCTGGATGCCATGCAGACCGCCTATGACCGGTATCTGGAGAGCAGCGACAGCGAATAAGTGATCCGTAGGGCCGGAGGTTCCTGCCTCCGGCCCTGTTTTTTAAAGGAGGTAAACTATGACCAATCTGCAAATCGAGCATTTGGTAGAGCGCTGGGAGGACCGGCGTGATGTGAAAAACCAAATGGGCAAGTTTGTCCACTATCTGCTTCTCAAGCAGGAGGGCAAGCTCGTGGAAGACCTGTGGTCGAAGCGCGACGACATCTGCTACGGTGTAAACGGCGGCTGGTATCAGGGCCGCAAGGCCGTGTCCGAATATTTCGGCTGGTTCCCCGGCTACACCGCCAAGGTGGCCGCCTGCCTCAAGGCCAAATTCCCCGACAAGCTGGGGAATAAGTCCGACGACGAAATTTTCGGTGTGGGCCTCATGGAGATCAAGTCCATCAGCAACTACGTCATCGAGGTGGCCGAGGACGGCGAGACCGCCAAAGGTTTCTGCTGCCTGTTCGGCTACAACACCACCGTGGATACCCGGGGTCCCGTTTCCAACTGGATCCTCGGCACTGTGTGCATGGACTTTGTATTTGAGGACGGCCTTTGGAAAATCCTTCATATGCAGTATCTGGAGGACATTAACAAGACCGCCGGCACCGACTGGGGCGGCGAAGATACATCCAATTTCCCCGATCTTCCGGAGTTCGAGGCCCTGCGCGGCCTGACCCCGCCGAAGCCCAACAAGCCGATGGCCCTCTACGAGAGCTACTCCGGCCGCCGGGCCCCCACCAAGCTCCCCCGCCTGCCGGAGCCCTACACCACCTTTGCTGACACGTTCAGCTACGGGATTTAAGGAGGATGACCGCTATGGCTAAGAAAAAGATCGTTTCCCGTTCCAATGAAGAGCGGATCATCCGGGTCTGGGATATTGAGCAAATCAAGGATCTTATGTCCCGCCGCACCGTTTATGAGACAAACGGCCAGCGGGAGGAAGAGCTTCGTGACCTGTGGGTCCAGCTCCCCGAGAATCAAAAGACAGCCTCCTTCGGCCGCAACTGGGGCTATTATGTGGGCATGGACGAGATCAAGCGGTATTATGTCACCCAGTATAACGAGCAGGTCCAGGCTGAGATTGCAAAGCTTTCCGATGTGGATGTGCCCGGCACAGGCCGCTTCCTGTTCCATCCCCTGTCCACCCCCAACGTAAACCTGGCCGAGGACGGCAAGACCGCCCAGGGTACCTGGTATTCCATCGGTGCGGACTGCTATCCCGCAGAGAACGGCAAGGCCGACTGCAATTGGAACTGCCAGAAGATCTGCGCCGACTTCATCAAGGAGCCCGGCGGCTGGAAGATCTGGCATGTGGTCTTCTCCAATGACTTTATGAACAAGACCGGCCACAACGTCAGTGAGCTTCAGTCCATTTACATCCGCGGCACCGGCCGGGACGAGATCGACTTCGGCACCCCCACCATTCCCATGCTGGCCCACGATCCCTCCTATACCTGGTGCGACAACTACCCGCCCCTGAACGGCCCCTATGAGACCTTCACGGACGAGATCAGCTATGGCCCCGAGGGCCATCCCAATTACGAAGCTTAAGGAGGCGGCAATATGAGAAAGAGCTATTTGAGTCTGGAGGCCCGCATCCACAACGCCGAAGGCGCACAGGCGGCGGAGACCCTCCACGCGCGGCACGCGTATCTCCACGCCAAATCCTTTGGCGATGAGGAGTGGGGCCAGGTCTGGTCCCACAGCGACGACACATCCTGGGCCCATTCCTTTGGCCGGATGCGCGGCTATGACAGCGTGTACTATAATAATGTGACCACCTACAACTGCGGCGGCCAGCGGGGCTATCAGCAGATGCTGAACCTCCTGCCGGAGATCGGCCATTTCGACGCCCGTGCCTGCCGGGAGCTGGCCATGCACACCCTGGCCACAGATATCGTTGAGGTGGCGGACGACGGGCTTACGGCCCGGGGCTCCTTCCTGACCCCCGGCATCCTGTTTTCCACCCTCAATGCCAACCTGAAGTGCCGCTGCATGACCCTCTGGGAGCGCTACGGCTCCGACTTCATCTTTGAGGATGGCGAGTGGAAGTATCTCCACGAGCAGGTCTGCCCGGACCTGGGCGGCAGCTTTGACGACGCCAATCAGGCCCATTCCAAGTACGACCAGCTGGTCAATCCCCAGGCGGGCCCCGGCGGGCCTCCTCCCGGCGGCGCGGCCGCAAAACCCCTGCTGGATCCCCCGGAATCCGGCACTGGCCTGTGGCTCCAGGATCAGGGCCCCCTGCACACCGACTATACGCCCGTGCAGTTGGTGCAGAACTCCGTCCCCTACCCGGTCCCCTACAAGACCATGGACGACGATAACACCTACACCAAGAAGGCCCAGCTGAAGGTCAGCCTGAACATCGAGCGCTTCGGCAAGATCGTAGGCGCGGTGGATATCCCCATGCCCGGCCCCGGTGGTCCCGGCGGCGCACCTGGCGGTGGAGCACCTGGCGGCGGTAAGGGCGGACCCGGCGGTGCCCCTGAGGGCAAGGGTCCCGCACCTGCGGGCAAAGGTCCCGGCGGACCCGGAGGTGCCCCCGAGGGTAAGGGTGCACCCGGTGGCCCCGGTGGCCCCGGTGGCCCTGGTGGCCCTGGTGGCCCTGGTGGTGCCCCCGGCGGCAATGACCACTGGAATGCCACCTATCTCCGCAACGCGGTGATCCACGCCTCCGGCAAGGTCAAGAAGGGCGCCATGCACGTCATTACCGGCGTGGGCAACGAGGCCGTCATCGGCGCTATGGCCTGCGTGGCTTACCCGGAGCAGGCCATGTATGCCATCCCGGCCCTGGACCTGGAGTTCCCGGTGTACCGCCTGCCCATGGGCAAGGATAACCCCAAGGGCGACATCAAGTTCTCCACCCGCATCGAGGGTGACAATGTCTATATCGAGTATCAGGCGGACGATCCCAACAAGCCCGCCACCAACGGCCCCCACAACTATGATATCGACAAGCTCCCCCTGGAGACCATTCCCGAGGTCCCTGCCGATAAGCATGTGTATATCACCGGCAACGGCCAGTTCCCCTTGAAGGCGTCTCTTGCCTACAGCTTCTGCGACCGCTGCAAGTCCATCAATATGAAGCCCCAGGGTGACGAACTGTTTACCTGTGTGGCCTCCTTCTGCGCTGAGCGCAAGGTGGGCGATCAGACCAAATAATCCCCAAGGGCGGGGCTGCCAATATGGCGGCTCCGCCCTCTTTTTTCGGCGTCAACCCCTTCTTTTGTATTGCCATTGACACCATCCTGTCCCCATGCTATATTACAAGTATCCCAACACATACAGGAGGCTGGTCTAATGAACCTCAAGAAGATGATTTCCCCCCTGCTTTGTCTATGTCTGATAGTGGGGCTGCTTGGCGGCTTGGCCGTTCCGGCAAGGGCGGCGAATCCCACAGTTACGCAAACCGCCAATGTAGTGATCGTGGTGGATTTTGCCGATACCAGCCACACAGGCCACGGCTTCGGCTGTCTGAAAACCGCTGATGGCCCCGCCTCCATGGTGGACAGCTTCAATGGCAGCTCTGTCCGCAGCATGAAAAACTATATCTCCGCCATCTCCTACGGTCAGCTTCAGGTGACCAATATCTTCCCGCAGTATAACGAGACCGACAAAACGATCCAGATATACAAGCTCCCACACAATGAAAACTACTATGTGGATCAGGGAATGAAGAATATTGGGACCGCCATCATCCAGGACAGCCTGTCCTATCTGCAGTCGCTCCTGTCCGGCCACAGTGACCTGGATCTGGAACAGGACGGCTTTATTGACAATCTGACACTGGTGATCCCCTCCAACAGCGCCGGAAAATCTCCCATAGACAGCCACCAGAGCCATTATGACGGAACTGAGACGGTGAACGGTTTTGGCATCAGGAATTATGTTGTGCTCTCCGAATACGATCTCGCCCTCGGCGGCGCTGTGGCCAGTCATGAATTCCTCCACACACAGGGCTATCCGGATCTGTATGTCGGCGGCGGCACCAGCAGCGGCTGCTACCCCGTGGCGCCCTGGTGCATTATGTCCACCGCCAGCTACAATTACCCGCTGGCCTATCTCCGCAGCGCCATTTCCGGGTGGTTCACAATTCCGACAGTCACCGCGTCAACAGTGGGCTACCGTCTGCATACCGCCACGGCGACAGCTGATTCCGCAGACCCCCAGGCCGTGATTCTGAAAACCGATCTTTGTCCCACGGAATTTTTTGTGGTGGAATACCGCAAAAAGGGCGGACAGAGCGGTTTGGATTATCATATCCCCGGCGATGGCCTGATCGTCTACCGGGTGAATCAGTTGAGCAGCTCGAACTTCGCCGGTCCGCCGTATATGGTCTATTTGTTCCGCCCCGGCGACAGCTATGCCGATGGCCATGAGCTGGGCGGCGGCGATCCGAAAAGCGCCTTCCTCTCCCAGGAATCCGGCCGTACCGGCTATGGCAGCGCCGATCTTTCCGCCGCACTGGAAGACGGCGCTCTCACCTACTCCGACGGCCGCAACAGCGGCATCGTTATCAGCAACGTAGGCTCTGCCGCAGGCGATTCCATCACCTTTGACATCACCTATACGGAGCTGCCTGACGGCAGCTATTGGGACCCTGTGAGCAGCAGCGCCATCTCCGGTACGATCACAGATTCCTATTTGGATTCTGACGGCACGCTGTATTACCTGGAAGGCGAGTACAGCAATGTTTACCTCTCCAAATTTGACGGCACCAACTGGACCCGCCTTTCCACACCTCTTTCCGCAGGAAATGCCACCATGCTTTTCCTCCAGAAATACGGCTCTGATTTTTATGTGGGCTACTACAGCGCTGGAAAGGCGAATCTGGCAAAGTGGGACGGCAGCAGCTGGACCCCGCTCTATTCCGCTGACGCCAACGATATGAATATGGCCGCCGACGATTCCGGCGTGTATCTTACCTACAGCTCTACAGATAACAGCACCGTATATGTTTATCGGCACACCGCCTCCGGCGGCGGACTGCTGGGCTCCTCCGTCGGCACATATAACTACGCCGCCAATCTCTCTATCACCGCCGAACACGGGACTGTAGCTGTCACATACCGGGACTTCCCCTCAGATCGTGTTTACACCAAGGTATACGGCGCAGATCAGACCTGGACGGATGTATCACTTTCCGGCTGCATCTCCAGCGGCGGCGCCATCGTCAAACTGCACGGCGGTCAGCTCTATCTGCTCACAAGCGGCACCCAGGGCAACCTGCTCTATCGCCGCGACTCGTCCGGTGCCTGGACACAGCTTGGCGGCGCATACGCCCCGGGGAGCATCATAGACCAGCAGCTCTGTTTTGCAGACGATATTCCCTGCGTGCTATATAAAAGCAGTACGTCGCAGCAGACGGTCACAAAGCTGGAGGCCACGCAGCTGATCGACGGGATCTTCGTGCCCATGGGGCAGTATCTGGCCTCTGACAAGGGCATTTCGTCTCCCCGCCTGCCTATAACGGAAAACTCTACGCTGCCTATCTCAGCGGGGATAGTTCCAGTTCCAAGCAGCTGAACTTGAAGTCCTACACTCCCCGCGCCGAACACACCCATACCTACGGCGGCTGGACTGTTGCCACTGCAGCCACCTGCACCCAGCCCGGCAGCGAAACACGCACCTGCTCCCTCTGCGGCGGCACCGAGACCCGTGCCATCGCCGCCAAGGGCCATAGCTGGAACAGCGCGGCCACCGTGGATATCCCCGCCGCCTATTCCCACCCCGGCAGCCAGTCCATCCACTGCAAAAACTGCGATGCCACCAAGAACGCCTCCACCATTCCCGCGAAGCCAAATCCCTTTACGGATGTGGCGCCCGGCGAACATAGCTATTACTATACCCCCGTCCTCTGGGCCTTGGATGAGCATGTGACCACCGGAAAGACCGCGACCATCTTCGCCCCCTTTGAAAACTGCAACCGCAGCCAGGTGGTGACCTTCCTCTGGCGTGCCGCCGGCTGCCCGGAGCCTACCACAAAAACAAGTCCCTTTACCGATGTCCAGGACCCGAACGCATTTTATTATAAGGCTGTGCTCTGGGCCGCGGAAAAGGGCATCACCAACGGCATGGAGCCTACGCTGTTCGCGCCGAACCTCACCGTGACCCGCGGCCAGTTCGTGACCTTCCTCTGGCGCCACGCCGGAAAGCCTGCCCATGGCACGGAGAATCCCTTCTGGGATATCGTGCCTGGTCCCCACAGCTTCTACTATGACGCCGTGCTGTGGGCCTCCGAGCAGGGCGTCACCAACGGCATGGGCGAGGGTGCTTTCTCCCCGAACAACTATTGCCTGCGGGGCCAGACGGTCACTTTCCTCCACCGTTACTATACTCATTGATCCACTCAGGCGCCGGGACCCCGCAGGTCCCGGCGCC
>CABSAB010000015.1 GCA_902475515.1 uncultured Eubacteriales bacterium
AGATTGTCCATGCAGGCGCCGTTCCAGGCGGTGGCGTTGTCCTCGCCGTAGGTCTCAACAAACAGCTTATACAGCTCGTTGAAGGTCTCTGTGTTGTTTTCCGGCGTGGCGATATCGGAGCCGAAGGTGAACGCGCCGGACAGATCGCTTAGGCCGGAGCCGCCGATCAGCGCGCCGGGGCCAAGGGTGATAACGGCCGCGCAGAGCATATCGGAACCGGCAGAGCGGACCTCCTTGATGAGGCCGGAGATGTTATCCGGCGTGCCGTTGCCGATGAAGCAGTCGGCGCCGGAGTTGATGATCTTCAGCGCAATGGAAGAGAAATCGGTGGTCTCGCCGTCAAAGACGATGAACGCGTCATTGTACTCCAGGCCCACACGCTTGCAGGCTTCCTCCACCAGGGCAGCCTGCTCGGCATTAACGCCGTTGTCATCACAGCAATAAACCACGGACTTCACTTCCGGGTAGTTGTCCTTGATGACATCCAGGGCCGTGGAGAACTGGGAGGTGCAGGCGTTGGAGAAGGAGTAGGAATACTTGGTCTCGGCATTCATGACGCTGTGGTTCATGTTGTTCTGGGCCATGATGTTCATGACGCCGGCATTTTCAAAGATGTCGATGGCACCCTCCACCCAGAAGTCATTGGTCTCGATGACATACTGGATGCCCTGGTCCACCAGGCGCTGGGCCGCGGAACGGATGCCCTCCGCATCGGAGCCGCCGTCCTCCACCACCAGCTGGAGCTGGTACTTGGTGCCGCCGATGTCGATGCCGCCCTGGTCGTTGTAGTATTTGCACAGGGTCTCCATTTCGATCTGGTTGTTGTAGTCGATGGACGCGAACCAGCCGGTGGTGTTGATCAGTGCGCCGATCTTCAGCACATTGTCACCGGTGGGGGTGGCCACATCTGCGGGGGCGCTTGCTGCTTCAGACGCTGCGGCGGAGGGGTCAGCTTCCGCAGAGGAGGCGCCATTGCCGCAGGCCGCCAGAGACAAAACCATGGCTGCCGCCAGCAGCAGGGCAAACAATTTCTTTTTCATAACGATCATCCCTTCAAATTAAATTTATGAAAACACGAATTCTTCACATTCTTTGTAAAAAACTACCGAAAACAGGAAGTTTTTTATGGGAAAAACCCGCGATTTCACCAGTTTTCAGCCCCATTATACAGAATGAAGCCATTCTTGCAAAATTCAATTTTCGACATATCATTATACCCTGGAGAATATAACTTTTTAAATGGTCCGTCCGTTGTCCACCACGATCACCTGGCCGTTGCAGCCTCTGGAATCATCACTGGCGAAGAACAAGATGGCGCCTGCCTGGTCATCTGCCGTGGCCTCGGGCACGGTGTCGTCAAAATGCCGCGCGCATTGTCCGGCAAATTCCTGGTCAAAGGTGGCGATCTGCTCCGGCGTGTTCAGCGGTGTGGGAGTGGAACCCGGGGCGACCACGTTGACGCGGATGCCCTGGCCCGCAAATTGGATGGCCACATTTTTGCTCATGCCGATGACCGCAGTCTTGGCCGCGGTATAGGCAATGCCGGAATTATACGCGGTCCCGCCAATGGAGGATATGTTGATGATACTGCCCTGGCCCGCAGGCGCCATATATTTCAGGGCCTCCTGCATCATGTAAAAGACGCTGTACTGATCGACCTTTACAACATGGTCCCACCAGTCGGCGTCGCAGCGGGTCACCGGCCGGTGCTTGTCGGCGATGCCCGCGTTGTTCACCAGCACGTCGATGCGGCCAAAGGCATCTGCGGCTTCTCTGCAAACCTTTTCACAGTCGGCATGCCGGCTGACGTCCGCAGAGATCGAGATCACATTTCGGCCCAACTCTCTGCAATATTGCTCGACCTCCTTGAGCTTATCCATGCGCCGGGCCACCAGCACCAGGTCCGCGCCCTCCTCTGCAAACAGCTCCGCCGTCCGTTTGCCGATGCCGGAGTTGGCCCCGGTGACGACGGCGGTCTTTCCAAGTAAACGGTTCATAGGATCCCTCCGAACATTATTCAGGTTTTTTGCCTGCGTAGACCTTCCCCACGATGGTGCCCGCCAGCTTGATCCAGCAGCAGGAGGAGATGGCCGAGACCAACATGGAAAATGGCAGGACATTTACAAATGCTGACGGGAAAACCGGCACTGGGCCAATGGCCATAAAGGTCATGAAGAAGTTCATGAATACACCCATCAGCGCGCCTCCTGCCGCGCCGGAGATAAAGTAGGCGGCCACGGGCTTTTGATCGCAGTGCAATACCCTGGCGATCATGTCGCCAAAGGCGGGGATATTCAGGAACAGGGTCAGCATCACGCCGGCGCAGTAGGCGCAGACAAAGGTTTTCAGCAGATTATCCGGCGTGGCCTGTCCCAGGTAGATGGAGACAGCGATGGTCATGGTCGCGCCCTGAAACACATTAAAGACGGCGTTCCAGAGGTTGTCGGGGCTTTTGTTGAACATAATTTTCCCTCCCATTTTTGATTGTAGGATAATGCTCAGCAGTCCTCCACCACATAGTCGATGGCGGTGACCTTCTTCAGCATGGGCGTGGAGAATTCCGCCAGCTTGGCATGGGCCTCGGACGCGGGATAGCCGCCTGCATCCTCCAGCGTGTCAAAGTCCGCCACCTGGATCAGGTCGCCAAACATTACAGGCGCGTCGTCGGGCAGGCAGGGCGTGTCTGCCGCCGGGCTGCCGATCACCTGGCGCCGGACCGCGGGGTACAGGCTGGGGACTGTGTCCAGATAGGCCCTGACCGCCTCGATATTCTTCTGCTTATCAGGGGTGTCCTTGAATGTAAAAACAGAGATGTGTCGAACCATTGTGTATCTTCCTTTCGATGCCGTAATATTTTGACACCACCATTATACAAAGCAGCCTGACAGAAGCGAAGCACGAAAGGACTTTACCCATTGTCAAGCAAAAACTTGACGAAAACAGGCAAACAGGTTACTATAGGCCATATGATACATTTGCCGGGAGGCCTGGATTCCTATGAACTTTCTGAACTTTGAATATGTGATGACCATACACAGGATCGGGACCATACGGGGTGCGGCGGAGGAGCTGTTCATCTCCCCGCAGGCCCTCAGCGAGCATCTGGGCAAGCTGGAACGGGAGATCGGCGTGCCGCTGTTTCACCGGACCAAGCCTTTGACGCTGACCGATGCAGGACTGCGGTTCGTGGAATGCGCCGAGGCCTGTCTGGACGCAAAAAAGCACTTTGAAATGGAGATTGCGGCGATCACACGCCGGGCTGACAACCACATTTCTCTGGGGGTCCCCACCGGTATGCCGCCGCCGCTGCTGTTATCGTTCCTGTCCTATTTCCGCCATGCACACCCGGAGCTGACAGTAACCACGGTGGAGCTTCCCACACGGACCGGGGCCTTTCACGAGATCCCCGGCCATATCGACGTGGTGATCGGAGAGTTCCAGCAGGAAACCGGCAAGCTGATTCACACGCCCCTCCTCCAGAGCCACCGGTTTGTAGTCGCCATCCACCGGGAGCTGCTGCGGCGCTGTGTCGGGCAGGAGACCGCGAAGCAGCTGGAAAAAGCCGCCGGTGAGCACACTCTGACGGCGCTTTCTGCCTTCAAGGATTGTCCCTTTGTGCTCAAGCGCACCGGTTCCATCGTCCGGGAGAATGAGGACCGTCTGTTCCGGGCGGCAAACGTGGTCCCCCAGGGCGACGTGGAAACCGGCGATATGGAGCTGACAGTGCGCATGGTACTGCTGGGCCAGGCGGCAGTATACTTTCCGGAGCCTGTGGCCCGGGCAAACTTTGTCCCGCCCGACGCGCTGGCGGAGGGCAGCAACATTCTGCTTTGTCCGGTCCAGGTGCCGGAGCATGAGATGTGGCAGCTGACAGCGGGCTACCACCGCTACCGCAGGGTGCCGGATGGCGTGGCCGATCTGATCGCGTCTGCCGTAGAATATTACAAAAGCATGCTGGGCACATGATCCCGGGCACCGGCCTTTCCCGCCGCTTTTTGTCATGGGAGAATGCAGCCCTGTCCGGGTCACGATCTGCGGAAAACTGATCCGTCCTTTACGCCGGATATGGCACCTTCTGACGCCAAGGGCAGCCAACCCCACGCAAATAATAAACAGCCGCGCCATAAACGGAAGTTCCGTCTATGACGCGGCTGTTTGCCGCAAATAGGATGTATGCCTCCCTCAGGGTCTCGGCGGCATGGCCTTCTGGGCCTCGGCAAGCTCCGCCATGATCTCCGGAATGGCAATGCTCTGGGGGCAGCGCGCGCTGCAGGCGCCGCAGCCGATGCACTCCTTGGGCCCGGCGGCGGATTTCAGCTGGCTGAGCCCCTCCAGTCCTCTGGGGCCGTCCAGCTTGTAGCTGTTGTAGACCTGCATCACGCCGGGTATGTCAATCTTCATGGGACAGTTCTCCGTGCAGTAGGCGCAGCCCGTGCAGGGGACCTTGATGGTCGTTTCAAAGATCTCACAGGCCTTGTCCAGGATCTTCATATCCGTGTCGCTGAGGGCCCCGGCCTCCGAGAATACAGCCGTGTTGTCGATGATCTGCTCCATGGTGGTCATGCCGGAGAGCACCACCTGCACCGCCGGATGGCGCTTGACCCAGCGGAATGCCCAGGAGGCGATGGACCAGTCGGGATGGGCAGCCTTCAGCACCGCGTCCGCCTCAGGGCACAGGCTCGCCAGCTTTCCGCCCCGGCAGGGTTCCATGACGACCACGGGGATATTCCGGTCCGCCAGCACCTGATACTCCTTTGCGGTGTCGGCGGTCATCCAGTCGTAGTAGTTCATCTGGATCTGGGCAAAGTCCCAGGCGTGATGATCTGCAAAGCTGGTCAGGTTTTCCACGCTGGCATGGGAGGAGAAGCCCAGATAGCGGATCTTTCCCAGCCGCTTCTGCTCCAGGAAATAGTCGATGCAGCCGTTGTCCAGATACATCTGATAGGTGTGGTCAAAGATGCCGTGGATCAGGTAAAAGTCGATGTGGTCCGTCTGGAGCCGCTCCAGCTGCTCCTGGAACATGGCCCTGTAGTCCGCCTTGGCCAGCACAAAGTATTTGGATGCCAGATAGAAGCTGTCCCGGGGATACCGCCCCACCAGGGCCTCGCCCAGGAACTTCTCGGACTGGCCGCCGTGATAGGGATAGGCGGTGTCAAAGTAGTTGATGCCGTTTTGCATGGCGTAGTCGATGATGGCGGCAGCCTTCTCCTTGTCAATGGGCGCATCGGGGCCGTCGCTCAGCGTGGGCAGGCGCATATTTCCCATGCCCAGGGTGGAGAGGCTGATGTCCTGAAACGGTTTGTAGATCATGATGTACCTCCTTATGTGATTGCAAGTATTTCTTGTTTAAAAGACCTGTTTTTAGGTCCAATTCGCTACTTTTATATTTATATTATACCGTTTTTTTCGCCCCGGAGCAATTACTCTTTTCGGGGTTTTACATAAGAAAGTCTAATGAAACCGGCTGTAACTGCTTTCCTGATGCCGCCGCAAAAACAGCAATTACAGGGGAAATATATCGATGGGTCATCCAGACCGTATTCCTGCCATCCGTATGGTAAAACGAGACTTCCAAAGAAGCCTCGTTTCCTTCCTTCGTGATACATTCATTCACCGCTGGCCGCCTTGGCCGCCTTCAAAAACCTTGCCACCAGCGCCGAGGGCTCCGGCGCGTGCAGCAGTCCATAGGGGATGCCGTAGTCCCATTCCACCGGGATGACCTTCAGCAGCGGATGGGCATTGCTCCAAACAGGGATGGCCAGCAGCACATCGTTGGTGTTTTCGCAGCGGTTGAGCACATCCATACTGTAAAAATCGAAGTCCACAATGTGGATTTTCCCATGATTCTGCCAAATATCGTCCCGCAGGCGGTCCACATGATGGCTCCAGTCCCGGCGCATAAGCATGAGGTTCTCCCCATAGAGGTCCTGAATGGTAAGCCGGTCCTTGGCCGCCAGTCGGTGATGGACCGATACCGCACAGCAAAAAGGCTCCCAGGAGAGCTCCATCCCGGCGCAGTTCCGGAATTCCAGCATCGTTTGGTCGAAAACGCCCGCGACTACATCGATCTTTTGCCCCAGATGCCCCAATATCTCCCGGGCGTTTTCCGGAGTGTTCTCAAAGGGAACGATCTGAAACTTGATGTCGGGACAGTGTACCTGGATCTTGGGCCAGAGCTGCATCAAATGCTGGGCCGGGGTCATGGGCGAGGTCCCGATCCGAATGACGTTGGTATCCTCCTGCATGGCGTTCTTGGCCCGGGTCACGGAATCCTTGCAGTATTGGATGATGTACTTGGTGTCCTGATATAAAGATGCCCCGGCGCGGGTTAGGACCAGCCCCCGGTGACTGCGGTCAAAAAGCCGGACCCCCAGGGAATTTTCCAGAGAATTGATCTGCTTGATCACCGCCGTGGGGGTGATGTATGCGGCCTCCGCAGCCCTGTTGAAGCTGCCGGCGTCCGCCACCCGCACAAAGGTCTCCAGCTGTGGATTGTACATGCCCTTTCCCCCTTTTACCGTGATTATATCGGGAATCCAACCGCCTGTCAATGCCGGTCAGCAGCCAATCGGGAGCATGTCAGGGGCGGTCAGCGCAGTACCCTGTTTTTGCAGCGAACATACCGCTTCCTGCACTTTTATGCTCCGGAGTAAAACGCACAGCGGCATTCTGATCTGACGCCGTTTTTTTACACAATCTCCTCCGGCTGCCCCGACAACTGGCGATAGGTCATGACGATCACCACCGCCGATATCACCGCTGTCAGAACATCGGATACCGGCATGGAGTACAGCACACCGTCCAGACCGAAGAACACCGGCAGGAGCAGCGCGAAGCCCACACCGAATACGATCTCACGCACCATGGAGAGCATGGTGGACGCCACCGCCTTTCCCATGGCCTGGAGGAAGATAAATGCCGCCTTATTTACGCAGGCAAACACCATCATGCAGAGATAGATCCGGAATGCCTTGACGGCAAACTCTGTGTAATATACGCTTTCATTTGCCGCACCGAAAATACCGATCAGCTGCATGGGAAGGAGCTCAACGATCAGCAGGGCAACCACGCCAACACCGGCCTCGGCGATGAGCAGCCGGGTAAACAGCCCCTTGACCCGGTCATGGAGCCGGGCGCCCATGTTAAACCCCACGATGGGAATGCACCCCGCCGCCATGCCCACCACGATGGAAATGACGATCTGGAAAAACTTCATGACGATGCCCACCACCGCCATGGGGATCTGGGCGTACTGGGTCTGTCCGAACACCGGGTCCATGGCGCCGTACTTGCGCACCATATTGTTGATGGCCGCCATGGCAGCAACCAGGGATATCTGCGACAGGAAGCTGCAAATGCCCAGGACCAGGGTGCGCCGGACGATGGCGCCCTGCAGCCGGAAGGCAGCTGCGGACAGCTTGACGGTTTTTGTGTGGAACAGGTACCACACCGCAAGCGCCGCCGTGGCGATCTGACCCAATACCGTGGCGACAGCGGCGCCCATCATGCCCCAGCGGAATGCAAAAATAAAGACGGGGTCCAGAATGATGTTAATTACCGCGCCGGCCAGAGTGGAGGCCATGGCGAATTTTGGGCTGCCGTCGGCACGGATTACTGGATTCATAGCCTGGCCGAACATATAAAACGGAATGCCCAGAGAGATCCAGAAGAAATACTTCTTGGAGTGGCGGAAAGTCTCCTCGTTGACCGTCCCGCCGAACATGGCAATGATCTGATCGCTGAAGACCAGGTAAACTGCCGTTAGAATGATACTGGCCGCGGCTGTCAGCACAACGGCGTTTCCTGTGCTGCGTTTGGCGTCGGCCTGCCGGTTTTGACCAAGGCTCAGGCTGACAAATGCACAGCAGCCGTCGCCGATCATCACCGCAATGGCCAGGGCGATCACCGTCAGCGGGAACACAACGGTATTGGCCGCGTTGCCGTAAGAACCGAGATATGCGGCGTTGGCGACAAATATCTGGTCCACAATGTTGTACAGGGCGCCTACCAGCAGGGATATGATGCAGGGCACCGCATATTTTCCCATGAGCTTCCCCAGCGGCTCTGCGGCGAGATAGGATTGATTTGTTTGTTCCATGGAATACATACCTCCTGAAAAATAGAAAACGGCGTAAGTCCACAAGCTGGACTTACGCCGTTTTGGCTACGCACTATATACAGTATACCGCAGAATCAAAAAATTTGCAAAGGGCGTTTCTCACAAATTTGCCGGGCTGAAGCGTGGAGAAACCCCGCCATCTGCCGGAAACGGAGTAACCGTCCTATGCGGAAATGCAGAAAAGAGCGCAGTATCTTTCCATTCTAGTGCCCATGAAGCACCGCTTTCCCGGAAGGGCAAGTATTATGAGCTGTATATGACCCAGTATGCGGGATTTGCCACCTAAAAAATGCGGGTCTTTTAACTAAAATTTAGGTCCACGTCCTATGATCGTCCCTGTAGATTGGAACAGGAGGAATTACTATGCAAACGAAAACCAAACAGCGCGTCATTGTCTTTGCCGTGCTCGGGGCCATGCTCTTGGGGCTGGCTGGCTGCGGCACAAAACAGGACCCAATTCCAAGCAACGCAGACACGGAAAGCGCCGCAGTTCCGTCCGCCCCCACGGCGGCCCCTGCGCCGGAAGCTTCCACTCAAGCGTCAGAGGTCTCTGCCGCAAGCGTAGTGGAGGGCCCCTCCCAGGAGGAATTGCTGGCAGAGCGCTTCACGGACTATGCCCAGGACTTCGACGCTTTGACCTTTGACCCCACCCAGTGGAACTATGACGCCGAAAACGGCGTATATTATCAAATCGGTGTGCCCTATTGCAGCGCCCCGGAAGCGCTGGACTATGAGACCATGGGCATCTATGTGCCGGAGGAATACATGACCGCCACGGATAACGGTGACGGCACCTTTACCTGCACAGTTAACGCGTCCGGCAGCAAGGGCGGCTTTACTGCGGAGAACGCACCCATCATCCTGCCGGTGGATACCCCGGGATACTCCGCCCAGGCAGCGCCCACCTCCTATAACTACGCATACATTGCGGACTATCTGGACGCGGGCTTTATCTATGTGTGGGCCGGCATGCGGGGCCGCGCCAGTCTCATGGGCGGCAGCGGCTCCCTGGGCTATAGCGGCGGCGTGCCCTATGGCGTGACGGATCTGAAAGCAGCAGTCCGGTATTACCGGTTCAATGAAACAGCCCTTCCCGGCAGTGTGGACCGCTTCTTCTCCTTCGGTATGAGCGGCGGCGGCGCCCAGAGCTCCCTCATCGGCGCCACCGGCGACAGCGAGCTCTATTATCCCTATCTCACCTCCATCGGCGCGGCCATGAAGACCGAGGACGGCGCCTATATCAGCGACGCCATCTGCGGCTCCATGTGCTGGTGTCCCATCACCAGCCTGGACTACGCCGATGCGGCCTATGAATGGAACATGGGCCAGTATTTTGATACCGGCAGCCGGGACCCCTCCACCTATACCTCCGCCCTGTCCATGGTCTTGGCCGCGGCCTTTGCAGAATATATTAACGACCTGGGTCTTACGGACGAGGATGGAAACGTCCTGACCCTGGAGCAGAGCAAGACCGGCGTCTATGCCGCAGGCAGCTATTACGATTACATCCTCTCGGAGATTGAGACCTCGCTCAACAACTTCCTTTCGGATACGGAATTTCCCTATGTGTACACCGCCCGGGGAATTCAGGTGGGCAATACCGCCGAATCCGGCGGCGGCTGGGGACATACTTCTGCGCAAATCACCAGCATCGGGGATTTTGTCACCCACTGCAAGAATGCTCAGAAGTATGTGGGTGCCTTCGACAGCCCGGATAATGTTCAGGGCGAAAACAACCTGTTCGGAAACGGTCAGGATGTGAATATGCACTTCGACGCCGTTGAAGGTGCCATTTTGGAGGAAAATGCCTCCCTCTATGCCGAATACCCCGACTGGAACGAAGAGAATTTGCAGGACTTCCAGGCGCATTTGAATGCAACCGACGACCTGGGCGTGTCCATGCAGACCCGCGTGGATATGTATAATCCCATGTATTATCTGTGCGATTACTACGAGGGCGCGGGAACCTCCAACGTGGCAAAATACTGGCGCATCCGCACGGGCATCGCCCAGACGGATACCGCCCTGACCGTTGAGGAAAATCTCAAGCTGGCGCTTATGCAGTGCGAGGATGTGGAATCCGTGGACTTTGCCACCGTGTGGGCCCAGCCCCACACCACAGCGGAGCGGACGGGCACCAGCACCGGGAATTTCATCGCCTGGGTATACGACTGCCTGGGCGCCCAAGCCCAGGGCTGACATGATCCTGCGCGCTCCCCTTTCAGCGTTTCCCCAGTCTTTGGGGAAACGCTGAATTTTTCATGAAAGCACCTGCACGGAAAAAGCCGCCTGCAGGCGCTTTTCACGGCGCTTGACAAACCAAATTCTACGGCGTATAATGCAAAGAGTTAGCCGCAACTAATCAGCAGGCCGCATTTTTTCAAGCGCAAGGTTAGCTATAGCTAACCATCGGCTGTATTAAGGAGGATATCTATGTTACCGCTTCCCTACCAGTTGCTCGCAGGAATCGGGATCACTGTATTCGTCCTGAGCCTGTGCGCCGGGATCAAGGCCCTGGCGCTGTGTGCGGCAGTCAAACAAATAGAAAAGAGGCGGAGATCATGCTCAAAATAACGCTGCATATCGATGGAATGATGTGTGGAATGTGCGAGGCCCATATCAACGACGCACTGCGCCGGGCCTTTGGCGTCAAAAAGGTGGCGTCCTCCCGGCGGGAGGGGAAAACGGAGATTTTCACCGATACCCCGCTGGATGAGTCGCAGCTGAAAAAGGTGATCGCGGACACCGGCTACACCCTTACGGACATTCAAACAGAGCCATATGAAAAGCGGATTTTTTCACCCTTTCGCCGGAGATAGGAGGCGCCATGGCCATTGCGGTAAGATCATCGTAGACGGAACGGATATCTCCACCCTCACAGGCGATGCCCTGACAGACTACCGGGCCGCCACGGTGGGCTTTGTGTTTCAATTCTATAATCTGATTCCAACCCTGACGGTGCAGAAGAACAGCCCTGGCATGATAATCGAACAATTTTCCTGGAAAAACCCCTGAGATACACGGGAGCGCCGCCGTTTTCCGAAGGAAACAGCAGGTCATGGACGGCATTTTGCCTGCTGCCTTTCCATTTCCTACGCTGCTTCTTTTATCCGGTCCGCTCCCATCAGCAGCAGCCACAGGACTATCCCCAGGCAGGACACCAGTTTCCCCGCCTTTGCGCCGGGGGCGTGGTAGAGGATCTCCACCTGATGGGTCCCGGCGCCGATGGGCGCACCCAGAAAGGCCGTATTCACCCGCTGGGCCGCGGCGGGCTTTCCGTCAATTCGCACCGTAAAGCCCTTGTCATAGGGGATGGAGGTGATCAAAAATCCGGGCGCATCGGCCTGTATTTCCCCGCAAATTTGGTCTCCCTTCGTCTGCGCCCAGTCCGGCTGAAAGGCACTCCGGTACAAGCTGCCGTCCTCCAGGATCTCCGCGTCTCCCAGAAAGCTCTGCAATCCGGAAATCTCATAATTCCCCGCACCGAAGGACACCGTTACGGAAGTCTCCTCCGGCTCCAGCGCCGCCACATAGGTGAAGGTGGTGTTCCCATTGTAATAGATATGGCTCCGGGCGCTGAGCCGGTTGCGGATGCCGTCCACCGTGACGGTGACGTCCTGCCCGGGCTTGTGATTCTGTACTCGAAATCGGAGATACAGAAGCCGTGGTTTCGTGCTGTTTTCCTCCGGCACGGACAACCTTGCTTTGACCGTCTCATCTGCACTGATGCGATAGCCGCCGGCGTATTGCTTCAGACCCGTTTCCTCCGACAGGACGATACGGGTCCTTTTTGCGTCTGCCCGAAGGTCCTGGTCCCCGTCCTGTCCCCCGGCGGCAACGGCGTACCGCATGAGCGCGGTCTGATTGTAAGGGAACGAAAGCCGGTCATAGGCCCCCGGGGAAAGAAGCTGATCTGTGGCGTAGATCACAGGGGCCGCATAGGTCTGGGTTTCCACGGAAAATTCTCCGGTGTCCCCGTCCCGCTCCACCACGTATTTGACGCCCATGAACTTCTCAAACAGCGGGTTTTTGGAGGCCGCCTGCATCATCGCGTTCCGGAAGGGCTCCTCCACCCCAAATGTGCCCTCCCGAAAATCCTGATATGCCTGCCCGTAGGTGGAGGAATACACAGAGGTGATCCATTGGCGGCTGTCCCAAACTCGGTTCAAGTCGGCATGGCGCTGGGTGTAGCTTCCGCCCTGCTCCAGCCGGTACAGGCCGGATTCCCCCCGGAGCACCTGGGAGATCGCTTCTCCGATGACCGGGTCTGTCTCCGCCGCATAGGTTTCCCGGTCCAGGATCTTGCCCTGCCCACTGTGGAGGCCGCAGCCGAATACGGCAAGGCATAAAACCGGCGGCACTGCCAGAAGTGCCAGACGCCGCCACCGCCAATAGCCCAGAAAGCAGAGAAAAAACAACCCGCTCTCCGCCAGAATCAGCCGTCCCAGCGCCGCCTCGGAGCCGCTTTCCCGCAGCAGAAAAACCCCGCACAGCCCCGCCGTCCAAAGATATCCGAACAGGCTGACGCGGAGGGGAA
>CABSAB010000016.1 GCA_902475515.1 uncultured Eubacteriales bacterium
AAGTACCCCGCCGGAAGGCCCAGAGCCCCGGCCAGATACTCCAAGGTCTTTACCGAGGGGGTGGCGCTGCCGTTTTCGATCTTGGAAAGCATATTGCGGGTGATATAATCCCCCACCACATCCTTTTGGGTCATATGGCGCTCCAGCCGGGCGGCCTTGATCTTTTCACCAAGTGTCATAGCATACGCTCCCTTATGGTAATTTCGGATGTAAATACAACACCAAATTCGGTCAATTTGTTCTGTAACTTTGGTTTACTAATTATAGCACGTTCCCGGGCGTTTTTCAAGGCGTTTGGGGAGCATTTTTTCCTCTGTCTTGACATTTCCCGGGGAGTGTGATAGGGTTTTAGCGGAGTAAACAGAAAATTTTTCCACGGAGAAAAGGGAGTGGTTTGGATGGATCGCCGTGCATGGAAGGAAGCCGCCCGGGAGGATGTGGCCCTTGCAAAAGACAACTCGGTCCTGGTCACACAGGTTTACTTGATCTTGACGCTGTCACTCGTGGTGCTGAACTTCTGCGCAGCACTGCTGCTGCGGCGTTTCGGCCCATCCGGCAGCTATCTCAGTGACACTATCAGCGCCGGCGGCCGGAATTATTTGATCCAATGGCTTTTTAATCTGCTGCGCGGGTTTGGGCAGATACTGCTGACGGCGGGCTATACGGCCTTCATTTTGCGGCTGATCCGGCGGGAGGCGCCCGGGCTGGACGCACTCTGGGCAGGCCTTCGCCGGCCCGGGCGGGTGATTTGGTTGAATATCCTGCAGGGCATATTCATAACATTGTGGATTATGTTGTTCTTCTTCCTGCTGGGGCTGATCTATGCGCCGATTTCTGCTTATTTCCTGAACGACACCATATCAAGCGCGGGCTCTGACCCGGAAGCTATCCGGCAGGCCATGCTTTCTCCGCTGTTTCTGGCGGCAATAGCTGTATATATCATTGCTCTGGTTGCAATGGTTGTCTTTATCACCTACCGCTACTTCGCAGCCTATTTCCTGCTGATGGAATATCCCCAGCTCACCGCCCGTCAGGCGCTGAAGCTGTCCGTGACCATCACCAAGGGCCACAAGTGGAAGCTGTTTGTGCTGGACCTGAGCTTTTTGCCGTGGATTCTGCTTAGCTATCTGACCCTTGGCATTCTGCTGATCTGGAAGCTTCCCTACATGCAGGCAACCCGCGCCCGGGCCTACCGGGCCATGATGGATGACTACGGTCAGCGGCGGAACGACCTCAGAGCCTATTGGGATTCCATGTGGGTCAAGGAACCTGCCCAGGGGCCGGACCAAGACACCGAATAACGCGCAAGCGGACAGACTTTCGTCTGTCCGCTTTTTTCTCTGCCTTGACGCAGGGCTTTACAGCACCTCCGCCGGCTCCGTAAACTTGTCACGAATGGCGTTCATGATTTCCTCCGGAATGCCGATGGCCTGGAGGTATTCCACCACGGCTCCAATCCGAACCCGAAGCCCCCCAAGCATGTGGGCTGGGGGGCTTTGCCGTCGCCGGGGGGTGGGCCCATCATAAACGCGCCGGAGCGCATCTTCTCATAGACCGGCTCCAAAAACAGCTGGCTCACACAGTAATCCGCCGCGATATCCGCCCGCTCTACACCAGCGATGGACAGGAGATAGCAGGTCATCAGGCCCGTGCGGTCCTTACCGGTGGTGCAGTGGTACAAAAGCGCGCCGGGATTTTCCGCGGCGATGGAAAGCACGTCCTTTGCCCAGTCCCGGCTCTCCTCGGCCATGGAGATGTACTGCTCCCCCCAGCCCACATGCTTGGGGGGCTTCGGGTTCGGATTGGAGCCGGCCATGGCCGCCTCATTGAACAGCGGGCGGTGATAATAGGGCATGATCTTTCCAAGGGAACTGGGTCGGGCGGCGGCCTCGCCGGTGCCCCGGAAGTCCATGGAGGCGGTGACGCCGTAACGCCGGAGGTAGGCGACGTCCTCCTCCGGAAGCTCCGCCGGGGCCTCGCTGCGGACAAACACGCCGAATTTGGTCACCCTGCCATCCTTCGTGGGAAAGCCCCCCAGGTCCCGGGCGTTATACAGGCCCTTGGTAAACAGTCTTCTTGTTGGCATAATTGCTTCTTCCTTTCCTCTTTTCGCTTGGGTCATTCTACAGATTTGAGCGACTGGACCATGTCGATCTTCTTCATACGGAAATACATCATCAGGTTCACCACCAGGGCAAACAGCACGCTCAGCAGCACCGACACCACATAGTTCTTTGGCACCGCGTCCCGCCCGAACATGACAATATCCATCTCAATGGTCCGGATCAGATAGCTGCACAGGAATTTCCCCATCAGCTGTCCCAGGGCGATACCCAGCACCGTCAGGACAATGTTCTCCCGGTAGATGTACATGGCCACCTCCCGGTCATAAAAGCCCAGGACCTTGATGGTGGCGATCTCCCGGATGCGCTCGGTGATATTGATATTGGTGAGGTTATAGAGCACCACCAGAGCCAGGGCCGCTGCGGACAGGACGATGATCGTCACTGCCGCGTCCACCACCTCCATGGTCTCCCGGAAGGACTGGGCCGAGGTGCGGATATTGGATGCGGACTGGACGCCGTCAAGCCCCATCAGATACTCACACAGTGCCGGGGCCTGTTCGCTGTCCGCCAGGGATACCAGAAGCTCATTGGGCTTGCAGGGTTCTCCCAGCAGCGCTTCATAGGTCTTTGCATCCATATAGGCATAGTGGTAAATGTAGTGCTCCGTGATCCCGGCCACCCGGGCCTTGACCACACGCCCGCAATCCAGGGTGATCTCATCCCCCGTCTGCAGGTCCAGCAGCTCTGCCAGCTTCTCGCCGATGAGCACCCCCTCCGAAGGCAGCGCCAGCGGCTCCTGATCATCCATGGTTCGAAGATCGATCTGCTCCTGCAATGCCGCGGGATCATCTGTGACCATGAGATAGCCGTCGAGGCTGCCCGCATCGCTGGAGAATGTCACAGACCGGGTGGATACCAGCGCGGTGGACTCCACCTGCACCGCGCTTTGCAGTTTCAGCTTGGCACTGACATCCGCCGCAGTGTCCTCCTCCAGGGCGGCCTGAACGTCATATCGGTAGATATCTCCGTACTGCACATCGATGATCCGGAACAGGCTGGAGCGCAGGCCCAATCCGGCGATCAGCAGGGCTGTGCAGCCCGCCACGCCAATGACGGTCATGAAAAACCGTTTTTTATACCGGAACAGGTTCCGGGCAGAGACCTTCATGGAAAAGGACATCCGCCGCCACAGGGGGCCTATACGCTCCAGGAAGATGCGTTTTCCCGCCTTGGGTGCCTTGGGCCGCATCAATGCCGCCGGCGTAGACCGGGCCGTGGCCAGCATGGCCCAGAGGGTGGCCCCCACGGTGCAGACAAGCCCCGCCGCCGTAGCTCCCAGGCACAGTCCCCAGTAAACACACAGCTGAAGCTTCGGCAGGGTGTACATGATCCCATAGGATGTGAAGATCACCCATGGGATCAGGGTAGAGCCGATGACGATGCCCACTGCCGCGCCGCCCACCGCCGCCAGCATACCGTAAATGAGGAATTTCCACGCTATGGCCCCGGTGCCGTAGCCCATGGCCTTGACGGCACCGATCTGGGTGCGCTCCTCCTCCACCATACGGGTCATGGTGGTCAGGCACACCAGCGCCGCCACCACAAAGAAGATCACCGGGAACATACGGGCCAGGTTCTCCATGCGGGTGGCATTTTGGTCGTAGCTGACAAAGCCGTAGTTGCTGTTCCGGTCCAGAACGTATACGTCCGCCGGACGGAGGTCCTCCAGAGCGGAATCCGCCTCCTGCCGGGCCGCTTCCAGGTCCGCAAGGCCCTGCTGATACTCTGCCTCTCCGGCGTCGATCCTCTCCTGGGCGGCGGTCAGCTCCTCCTGACTGTACACCCCATAGGCCGCTGCCATGTCCAGAGCCGCCCGGGTCTCATCCAACTCGCTCCGGGCATCGTCCAGGGACTGCTGCGCCTCGGACAGCTGAGCTTCCGCCTCCGCTTCTGCCGATGCTAGGTCCTGCTCCGCCTGGTCGATCTCCTGCTGGGCGTCAGCACGGAGGGTCTCATAGCGAAGGTCTGCCCGCTCCCGGGCCACAGTCTCCAGCTCCGCTGTCAGCGTGTCGATCTGCTCCCGGTAGTCCGCCCCATAGGCATCCTTTTCCGCAGCGCCCGCCGCACGGACATTGCAGAGGGTATATGTATCCATGGAGAAGCTCTTCCGGGGCAGCAGCACAAAGCCGCTGATGCTGCCGTCTCCCAGGGAGCCGGTGCCCCGGTCCAGGGAGATATACAGGGGGCTGTGGGCGATACCGGTGACGGTGAACTTTTCTTCCGCCAGGGCGTCCGCCATATCCGGGCCGGGGTTCAGTGTGATCTCGTCTCCCGGTGCAATATCCAGAAGCGTTTGGAGCTTTTCATCCAGCAAGCACTCATCCGGCCTCTCCGGAAGGCGGCCGGTCAGAAGCTCCGGTCGGTCGAATTCCGAAGATAGATTCAACGCTTTTACGGTTTTCTGTGTCTCCCCCAGGGTGAGGGTTGCATCCACGGAAAAACCGCCCTGGGCCTCCTCCACACCCGCAGTCCGGGCGAAGGCCGAAACATCCTCCTCTGTGAGGCCCAGGGTGGACAGAACCTGCACGTCGTAGAACCCCGCGCCGTCAAAATACCCATCCGCCGTTTTCCGCATATCCGGCGCGGCGGAGCGCAGCCCCACCAGGAACATCACCCCCAGGGCCACCATCAGGAAGATGGACAAAAACCGGTTTCTGGAGCTGTGGATCTCCCGCCACAGCTCCTTTCTCAGGGTCTTTTGCACTACCACTCGATCCTTTCTACAGGGGTGGGGTCCGGATTTTGATACATGGAGCGGACCTTGCCGCTTCTGATCTCAATGACCCGGTCCCCCATATCCTTTAATGCGGAATTGTGGGTGATGATGACCACGGTCATGCCGTCCTTCCGGCAGGTGTCCTGCAAGAGCTTCAGGACCTCTTTGCCTGTATTGTAGTCCAACGCACCGGTGGGTTCATCGCAAAGTAAGAGCTTTGGACGCTTGGCCAATGCCCGGGCGATGGCCACCCGCTGCTGCTCGCCGCCGGAGAGCTGGGCGGGAAAATTGCCCATACGGCTCCCCAGACCCACCCGGGAAAGTGCCTCCGCCGGGTCCATGGGGTTCGGGCAGATCTCGCTGGCCAGCTCAACGTTCTCCAACGCGGTGAGATTCCCCACCAGATTGTAAAACTGGAACACAAAGCCGATGTCATACCGGCGGTACTGGGTGAGCTTCTTCCCCCGGAGGCCCGCGATCTCCTGCCCATCCACCCGGATAGAGCCGGAGGTGGCGCTGTCCATGCCGCCAAGAAGGTTCAGCACCGTGGTCTTGCCCGCGCCGCTGGGGCCGACGATGATACACAGCTCACCCTGCTCAATTTCAAAATCCACCCCGTCCAGGGCCTTGACTTCGCCTCCGCCTGAGGCATAGACCCGTTTCACATTCTGTAACTCGATATAGGCCATGGGATCGCCCCTTTTTTGTAATCTAATTATTATAATTATAGTATAAAGCACCGTAGAAAGCAATGAACGGAGTGTGAACTTTTAGGCTAGCTTGCGGTGTATACCCACAGGGCTGTAAGGGGCGCAGCAAAAAGCGGACACATCACCCAGATCGGCGATATGTCCGCTTTTTACTGTTCTAGATATTCCAGGGCTATTTCGATGGCCCGTTCCACGCTTTGGCGGCGGATGTCCTCCCGGTCTCCGGAAAAGACATGCTTTTCACACCGCACTGTCCCCTGGGCATACAATCCCAGATAAACGGTGCCCACCGGATTTCCGCTGCCGTCTCCATCCGGTCCCGCAAGGCCCGTGGCGGAAAGGGCAAGGCCTGTTCCCATCAAATCCGCCGCGCCCCGGGCCATGGCCTTTGCCACAGGCTCGGACACTGCACCATATTCATCCAGCAGGTCCTGGGGGACGCCTAAGAGCTGATGCTTGATCCGGTCACAGTAGCTCACCACGCCCCCGGGAAACACGGCGGAGCTACCGGGCACTGCCGTGATCTCTCCGGCGATGCGGCCTCCGGTGAGGGATTCCGCCGTGGTGATGGTGCATTTTTTCTCTTTCAGCAGCCCAACCAGCTGCACCGCCTTACTTTCCACAGCGGATACGCACCGGCTCGGTGCCCTCCACAGCTTCATTCACTAGGGCTTCCACATCCAGCTCCCGCTCCACCTGCTCGATCTCCGTGAGGCTGGGGCGGGTCTTGGGATGCCGGGGGGTAAAGACTGTGCAGCAGTCCTCATAGGGCAAAATGGAGGTCTCCATGGTGCCGATCTTCCGGGCGATCCCGATGATTTCCTCCTTATCCATGCCGATGACGGGCCGGAACACCGGCAGAGTGCACACGGCGTTTGTGACCATCATGGCCTGCATGGTTTGGGAGGCCACCTGGCCCAGGCTCTCGCCGGTGGTGAGGCTCATGCAGCCCAGCTTCTTCGCCAGGGCCTCGGAAATGCGCATCATCATCCGGCGCATGATCAGAGTGAAATACTCCTCCGGGCAGTGGTCCCGGATGGCCTCCTGAATCTTGGTAAAGGGCACCACATGGACGTTCATGCGCCCGCAGTACCGGGCCATGATCTTCGCCAGGTCCAGGACCTTTTCCCTGGCCCGCTCAGAGGTATAGGGATAGCTGAAAAAGTGGACGCACTCCAGCTCCACGCCCCGCTTGCCGATCATATACCCTGCCACGGGACTGTCGATGCCGCCGGACAGCAGCAGGGCGGTCTTACCTCCCACGCCCGTGGGAAGGCCGCCGCCCCCCAACTCCGATGGGCCGTGGACAAAGGCCTGCTCCTCCCGGACCTCCACATAGACGGTGTAATCCGGGTTATGCACATCCACAGCGGTGCCGGGATATGCCTCCGCCAGCCGTCCGCCGATCTCCTGGGAGATCTGGATGGAGGTCATGGGGAATTTCTTGTCTGCCCGCTTGGATTCCACCTTGAAGCTGTCTGCCAGCTCGATCTCATCGCCCAGGTAATCCCGGCAGGCGTCAAAGATGGCGTCCAGGGTCTTTTCGCAGCCCCTGCTCCGGCAGCGGCTGGCGATGCCAAACACCCGGCCACAGGCCTCCCAGGCACCCTCCAGGTCGCAGTCCTCATCCTCCGGCTCCACATAGACCGTGGACTGGAGGAGGCGGATCTTAAATTTACCGTAGGGCTTCAGCCGCCGGGTGAGGTTGGAGTGCAGGCGCCCCTCAAAAGTAGAGCGGTTGAGCCCCTTGAGGACGATCTCGCCCATTTTTAACAAAAACATTTCGTTCATGGTATTTCCTCAGTTCTTTCTATAGGTATCTGAATTATACACGACCCGGCGGGATTTTGCAATGTTATGAATCGCCCGGCGGCTAAATTGCCGCCGGGCGAACCGGTCACAGCTGGTCTACATAGCAGGCGATCGCCTTTTGCGCAAAGGCAGCGGTGCCCTCCCCGCCGGCCAGGTCAATGTTTTCGCTCATCTCTCCGCCAGCAGCATACATGTTCCCCAGGCCTGCAAGAATTTCCGGGGTGCAGGTATACCAGTTCTTCGTAATGGTCTCCCGCAGGCAGGCCACTAGGGCTTGCGCCTCCGGGCTTTCCGGCTCACGGTCTCGCAGGGCCCCCAGCTGCCGGAAGATTCCCATGAGTTCTCCGGCCATCTGCAGCTCCTCTTCCCGGGTGTGCTGCTTTGCGGCGTACTCCCGGTATGCGTCGGTGTTTCCCCAGGTTTCCTTGGCCTGGGCTGCATAATCGTCCAGCTTTGTTGTATCGAATGCTGTAAAATCCATGATATTTCCTCCATTTGTCTGAATTGCACGGGCCAGGTCCAGAAGCTTTCCGGTCTGCTCCAGCTGCAGCTCCAGCAGGCGGATCTGCTGGCGGAGGGCCAGGTCCCGGTCAAAATCCGGGCTGTCCAGAATGCGCTGGATATCCTTCAGCGGGAACCGCAGGGCCCGGAACAGTAAAATGGTCTGGAGCCTCAGCAGGGCCGTATCGTCATACAGCCGGTAGCCTGCGGCCGTGACTGCCGTAGGCCTCAGCAGCCCGATGGCGTCGTAGTGATGCAGCGTGCGTATACTCACGCCGGTCATTTCGCTGACCTGTTTTACGGTTTTCATGGCGGTTCCTCCTTCCGTGCAAGACCAGTATACAGCCTGACGTAACGTGAGAGTCAACTTCTTTTTTCTATTATAAAAAGCAGGAGACGGGACCTTCCTGTCTCCTGCTCTGCTCAATTCTTCTGCTTCTTATAGTTCTTCTCAATGCTGGACTTAAATAGTGACCTTGTCACTAGCCAATCATTTAGGAACATGGTCTTTTTATCCTGATCCAAAATGCCGTGCTCCGCATAGTCCTTCTCCACCTGCTCTACCGCCTTGGGAATGGACCGGGCGAATTTATCCAGCTGCCGGTAGGTGGGATGCAGCTGCGGGCAGGCGGTAAACAAAATGGACAGGATCAAAAACACCAGCATAAACGGAAGCACCATCACCAGGTCCTTGAAGTCGTCGTCCTCAAAGTCCACCGGGGTCTTTCGGCAGTCGATGAGGAAGTTATTGACCTCCCCGGTATAGCCCGCCTGGTAAAGGTCCTCCAGCATATACACGCTGTAGATGCTCATGGGGGCCAGGGTCACACGCATGGAATCCATCTCCGCAAGGTCCAGGTCCAGATCACTGTCCATGGCTACGATCAGGCGCATACCGCCATATTCGTAGAAATACAGATGCTCCGTCAGGTAATTCTCCCGGGGCACCTGGGCTTTGACCTCCTCCCGGGATGTGATGCCTGGGTACGCCTTATAGGTATCATCATAATAGATGCCCGTATCCGTGAGCAGGTCCGCTGAAATGGGCATGGAAAACCGGTAGCGGCGTCCCTCCTGATAGACATTGTCCCGGAAGAACATGGAGGTGCGGGTCCGGCTGAGGGCCATTTCTCCGCCGTTTTCCTCCGTGCGGGCATGGACCTCCGCAAGGTCCAGGGCGTTCGGCTCCAGAAATTCCGTCAGTTGGACCTGGTCCGGCTCCCGGCGGAAAAACAGGTAGTTCAGAAGGTAATCATGACTTTTCACGACCATGGATACCACCATCAGCGCCAAGATCCCCGCCACGATCCAAAGATGGATGAGATTCCACTTATAAATGGAATAGACAAAACCAGAGCGTTTTACCTGCATAGGGCAGCTCCTTTCTCTCAGGTCCTCCTGAGCTGGAAGGTCCGGTATTGGATGGCTTCGGCCACATGCTCCGGCAGCAATGCCTCGCTGCCGTCCAGGTCTGCAATGGTCCGGGCCACCCGCAAGATACGGTCATAGCTCCGGGCGGTGAGGTTCATCCGGGCAAAGGCCTCCCGCATCAGCTCCACGCACGCCTCGTCCAGCTTGCAGATATCCTGGACCATGGCCGGGGGCATGCCGCCGTTGCAGCGCACGCCCGTTCCGAAAAAGCGCTCCGTCTGGATGGCCCGGGCCGCATCCACCCGCTTTTTTATGGCGGCGGACGGTTCACCCTTGCGGCTGTCCGTCAGGTTTTCCAGCTCCACCTGGGGCACCTCCACGATCATATCGATCCGGTCCAAAAGGGGGCCCGAGATGCGGGACAGGTAGGAATCCACCGCCTTGGGGGTGCAGGTACAGCGCCCCGAGGGATGGCCGTACCAGCCGCACTTGCAGGGATTCATGGCGCACACCAGCATAAAGTCGCTGGGATAGGAGCACGAACCGCTGACCCGGGAGATGGTCACCTTTTTATCCTCCAGGGGCTGGCGCATGACCTCCAGAGCCTCCTTGCTGAACTCCGGCAGTTCATCCAAAAACAGCACGCCGTTGTGGGCCAGGGAAATTTCCCCCGGCCGGGGGCTGCTGCCGCCGCCCGCAAGGCCCGCCGCCGAAACCGTGTGGTGAGGGCTGCGATAGGGCCGCTGGGTCACCAGGGGATGCTCCTTGGAAAGAAGCCCCTGGACGGAATAGATCTGACTGACCTCCAGGGCCTCCTCCCGGGTCATATCCGGCAGGATAGAAGGCAGGCGCTTGGAGAGCATGCTCTTGCCGGAGCCCGGCGGGCCTACTAATAATATATTATGGGAACCTGCCGCTGCAATCTCCAGGGCACGCTTGACATTCTCCTGGCCTTTCACGTCCCGAAAATCCAGGGTAGGAGCTGTGCTTCTGTCCGGCACCCATGGCTCCTCCGGGGCCATTTCACGAAGCCCCGCCAGATGGTCCCGCAGTTCTGTGACCGTCTTAGGACCGTAGACCGTCAGTTCCCCGGCTAAGGTGGCCTCCGGGGCATTCTCCGCCGGGACCACCAGAGTGGTGATGCCCGCTTTTTTCGCCGCCAGTGCCATGGGCAGGATACCGGAAACACCCCGCAGGCTGCCGTCCATGCCCACCTCCCCCAGAAAGGCCCAATCCTCCCCGGGAAGCTTCAGCTGGCCCGTGGCCGCCAAAATATCCACCAAAATCGGCAGATCGTAAACCGTGCCGGACTTCTTTGTTCCCGCCGGAGCCAAATTCACGGTGATCCGTCCGGTGGGGAAGGTCATATTGCTGCTGATGGCCGCCGCCCGGACCCGCTCCTTGGATTCCTTCACCGCCGCGTCGGGCAGACCCACGATATCAAAAGCCGGAAGTCCATGGGTGATGCAGCACTCGGTCTTGATGCGGTAGCCCTCGATGCCGCTAAGCCCCATGGAATACACATGATAGACCATTTTACACTCACCTACTCTTTTTTGCCGCTTCAATCAATTTCTTCCGGGGTCTTGCGAGAACCGCCGCGATATGCTATGCTCCCGCTGCAGGGAACATTGCATACTTCTGCACAGCCGCGGAAAATTTTTGAATTTTTATCTTCATTTTACCGCAATTGCTGCAAAAATTCAAACACTTCTTTTATGCAACATCACATGAGTTTCTGTCTCACGGACAGTCGTCCTTGTCAGAAAGTGCAAACTTTTCGGAAATCCCGCTTTGGCGATTTACATTCCGGCGGCATTTTGCTACAATAGAATTGCTACGAACCGGGCGGCATCGTGACACATGCCTGCCCGTGGGCGCGTTCTGATTTTTATTTGGACCCCCAGATCATATAAGGAGGAATTACTTTGGCTAGAAAACTGAAAACCATGGACGGCAACAACGCCGCGGCCCATGTGGCCTATGCGTTTACAGACGTTGCCGCCATCTATCCCATTACGCCCTCTTCCGTGATGGCCGAGCACATCGACGAGTGGGCCGCCGCCGGACGGAAGAACCTGTTCGGCCAGACAGTCCGTGTGGCCGAGATGCAGGCCGAGGGCGGCGCTGCCGGCGCAGTCCACGGAAGCCTCATGGCCGGTGCCCTGACTACCACCTTTACCGCTTCCCAGGGACTTCTTCTGATGATCCCCAATATGTATAAGATCGCGGCGGAGAACCTGCCCTGCGTGATGCACGTCTCCGCCCGTGCTCTGGCCACCCATGCCCTTTCCATCTTCGGTGACCACAGCGACGTGATGGCCTGCCGTGGCACCGGCTTTGCCATGCTGGCGGCGGCCAACCCCCAGGAGGTCATGGACCTTTCCGCAGTGGCCCATCTGGCGGCCATCGACGCTTCCGCTGCGTTCCTCAATTTCTTCGACGGCTTCCGGACCTCCCACGAGATCCAGAAGATCGGCGTTTGGGACTATGAGGACTTGCGGGAGATGATGGACGAGGAGGCCGTGGAGCGGTTCCGTGCCCGGGCTCTGAACCCCAACCATCCCGTGATCAAGGGCTCCGCCCAGAACCCAGACATCTTCTTCCAGACCCGCGAGGCCTGCAACACCCATTACAACGAGCTGCCCGCCGTGGTGGTCAAGTACATGGATAAGGTCAACGAGAAGCTGGGCACCGACTACAAGCCCTTTAACTACTACGGTGCGGAGGATGCCGAGTATGTGATCATCTCCATGGGCTCCTCCTGCGACGCCCTGATGGAGGTCTGCGACTATCTGAACTCCACCGGCAAGAAGGTCGGCATGGTGAACGTACACCTGTACCGTCCCTTTGCTGCCAATTATCTCATCAATGTTCTGCCTGAGACGGTCAAGGGCATTGCGGTGCTGGACCGCTGCAAGGAGCCCGGCGCTCTGGGCGAGCCGCTGTATCTGGATGTGGTCACGGCCCTTTCCGGCAGCAAGTTCGGCTCTGTTCCCGTCATCGGCGGACGCTACGGCCTTGGCTCCAAGGACGTGGGCACCGGCTGTCTGATCTCGGCCTATCTGAACCTGATGTCCGATAAGCCCCAGGCGCCCTTTACCCTGGGCATCACCGACGATGTGACGAACCTCTCTCTTCCCATCACCGACAACACCGACTGTCAGGCCAAGGGCAACACCGCCTGTAAGTTCTGGGGTCTCGGCTCTGACGGCACCGTGGGCGCCAACAAGAACTCCATCAAGATCATCGGCGACAA
>CABSAB010000017.1 GCA_902475515.1 uncultured Eubacteriales bacterium
GTGTGCGGGCCGTCTCCGTGGACGGCGTGCATCCTCGCCGCCCACGTCCTTCCAGTTGGTGAGCTCTCCGGTATAAATCTTCGAGATGGTCTCCACGGGCAGGTCCTGAACGGGATTATCGGGATGGACGATCACGGCAATGCCGTCGTAGGCCAGGACGGTCTCCGTCAGGCCGCTTTCCTTTTCCTCATCCTTTAAGCTGCGGCTGGAGAGGCCGATGTCGCAGCGTCCCTCGGAGACCGCCTGAATGCCGGAGCCGGAGCCGGTGGGGTTGTATGTAAAGGTCACACCGCCATTCTGGGCCTCAAAGGCTTCGCCCAGGACGCCGATGACCTTTTCCATGGAGGTGGAGCCGTCGGTGGAGACGGAACCGGACACGGAAGGCCCGGAGGCGGGCGCAGCGGCGGCGCCGGTTTTCTGCCCGCAGCCGGACAGTGCCGAAACTGCCAGTGCCGCCGACAGCGCGAGGGCAAGTAATTTGCTTGTTGTTTTCATCATGTTTGTACTCCTCTCGGTTTTTTATGATCGATTGTCTGATTACGCCTTTATGATAGAGCGGAAATGTCAAGTCCGTTACCATGGTATTGTAAAATCTGTGTAAAGCGCGCCCCGGTTCCGGGCGCCCGGGCAAGGGGCTGCGGATCAGCGGGGTTTTCATCGGTCTTTTGCCTGCGTTTGCGGGAGCGGGCGCGAGCTGGTTTGCCATGCCGCTGTGATCGGATCAAAACGCTTGATGTCTCAAAGCATTCGATAAAATGAGCTCCCGCTTTTCGAAAAATGTTCGAAAAACGGGAGCTCATTCAAGTTTCGATTCCGGTTCTCTTAAGATCCTTGATATTCCTTACCCGCACCGGAACCAGAGGGTTCAGGCAAGACCATCCTGGCGGGAAATCTGCAGCTCAGGATCAAAATGCCGCAGCTGCAGGCAAGGCAGGCCGTCAATTCCAGCAGCCACCGCACATCCACTGCAGGCGGAACGCTTACATGCAAAAGGTACACCAGTTCCCCTACGGCAGCAATCCCCAGCAGGAACGTGGAAAGCATACTGGCGTAGTGAACCCGGCTCCAGGAGGCATGCTTGCTCCGATCGGTCATTTTGGGCTCTGACCGAAGCAGGCAATAACATCCCATCAGCAGATACATCAGCGGAATTATGGTTAAAATACAGGCACCGCCCCAGACCGTTCGGCTGCCTGTGGGCGTCTCCAGGGACAGCAGCACATAGAGAATCAGGAATGCCGCCGTCAGCACGGCATATGCCGCCTTCAGCCGGACCAGTGCCGCCGGGCAGACATGGAAGGAATAGTACTCCCCCACATACACCAGGTCTCCGCCCGGCCGGCCGTTTTTCTGCGCGTTCTCCCGGTATTCCCAGCCGCGAAGATACCAGTTTTCACGCCGCCGGAGGCTCATTGCGCCGCCCTGGCCTGCTCCAGATTGTGGCAGGCCACGATATGGCCGGGTTCGACCTCGCAAAGCGCAGGCATTTCCGCCCGGCACTGTTCCGTGGCATACGGACAGCGCGACGCGAACCTGCAGCCGGGCGAAGGGTTGATGGGAGAGGTGATCTCCCCCGTCATCAGGAGCTTTTTTCGCGCCGTGCGGAGGGATGGAACCGGAATTGCGGAAAGCAGTCCCCTGGTATACGGATGCAGGGGATTGGAAAACAGCTGTGCGGTTCGGGCCTTTTCCACCACACAGCCGCAGTACATGACCAGAATATCGTCCGAAATATGCTTGACCACGGAGAGGTTATGGGTGATGAAGATATAGGTCAGCTTCCGCTCCTCCTGAAGATCGGCCATCAGGTTCAAAATCTGCGCCTGAATAGACACATCCAGCGCGGAGACCGGCTCATCGCAGACAATGAAGCGCGGATTCACTGCCAGGGCCCGGGCGATCCCCACCCGCTGGCGGCAGCCGCCATCCAGCTCGTGGGGATACGAGAGCAGGAATCTGGAGGGAAGTCCCACGGTGTCCATCAGTGTCCGCACCTGTTTTTTCAGGTCCTCGCGGTCTTTGTACATATGGTTGATTTTCAGCGGCTCCGCGATTAAATTCTCGATGGACTTTCGCGCATCCAGGGAGGAGTATGGGTCCTGGAAGATGATCTGCATATTCCGTTTCATCTCTCTGCGCGTCCGTCCCTTTGGGTGGGTCACATCCTGTCCGTCAAATAAAACGGCGCCATCCGTCGCCTCGTTCAGCGCGAGAATGGCCCGTCCGAGGGTGGATTTCCCACAGCCGGATTCCCCGACAACGCCCAGCGTCGTCTGTTCCGGAACCGAAAAGCTTACATGGTCCACCGCGTGAAGCAGTCCGCCCGGCGTTTTGAAATATTTACACAGTTCCCGAACCTCCAGCAGTGCGCTCATTTTGCCACCTCCCGCGTATTACAGCACCGAACAAAGTGCCCCGGCCGCACCTCGGCAAGGGCCGGTGCGGCGCCCTTACAGAGCTCCCCGCAAAAATGGCAGCGGGGATGAAATTTGCATCCCTCCGGCAGGCATGTAGAATCAGGCATCATGCCCTCAATGGGTTTGAGCCGCTTTACCTCGACATCCAGGCGCGGAATGGAATCAAACAGCCCCTTGGTATAGGGGTGGCAGGCGTGTTCAAAGATGTCCTCCGCTGTGCCGTATTCTACGATTTCCCCGGCATACATAATGGCGACTTTGCCGCAGGTCTCGGCCACAACGCCAAGATCGTGGGTGATCAGGAGCATGGAGGTATGCAGCTCCTGCTTCAAATCGTTGATCATTTCCAGGACCTGCGCCTGGATCGTAACATCAAGCGCCGTGGTGGGTTCATCCGCGATCAGGAGGCTGGGGCTGCAGGCCAGGGCCATGGCGATCACGACCCGCTGCCGCATACCGCCGGAAAACTGATGGGGATATTCCTTCCCGCGCTCCGCCGGAATGCGGACCATTTCCAGCATTTCCAGTGCCCGCCCGACGGCTTCCGCCGGAGAGCAATCCTGGTGATAGCGAATGCTTTCGGCAATCTGCTGCTGCACCGTCATCACAGGATTCAGCGCCGTCATGGGGTCCTGAAAGATCATGGAGATCCCGGTACCGCGGATTTTACGCAGCTCCTCCTTCTTCATGCCCAAAAGGTTCTGTCCGTCGAAGAGGATCTCACCGCCGGTGATCTCGCCCGGCGGGGTCTGCACCAGTCCGAGAATGCTCAGGGCAGTGGTCGTTTTCCCCGCGCCGGTCTCTCCCACCAGGCCCAGCGATTCGCCTTTTTCCAGCGTAAAGGATACATCATTGACAGCGCGTACCACGCCGGTGTCCGTGTTATAGCGGACGGTCAGATTTTTAACTTCCAATAAGCTCATAGCACGCACCATCCTTTAGAGCTTCATTCTCGGGTCCAGCGCATCGCGGACGCCGTCGCCCAGCATATTAAAGGCCAGCATGGTCAGCGCAATGGCCAGACCGGGCCAGAACATCATAGGCCAGAAGCTGTCCACGAACTTCTGCGCGGTGGACAGCATATTGCCCCACTCCGGCGTGGGCGGCTGAACGCCCAGGCCCAGGAAACTGAGCCCCGCAATGCCCATGATCGTGTCGCCCAGGCTCATGGAAGCCTGTACGATCACGGGGGTCAGGCTATTGGGGATGACGTGGGAGACCACGATATGCAGATGGCTGCCGCCAAAGGCCCGGGAGGCCTCGATGTACTCCTGGTTTTTAATCAGCAGAATGGAGGAGCGGATCTGCCGGGTCATGGGCGCAACGGAGGCAATTGCCAGCGCAATGGCGGTATTGACCAGACCGCTGCCCAATGCTGCGGAAATCACCATGGCGAAAATCATGCCGGGCAATGCCAGGAAAATGTCGGTGATCCGCATGATCACCATATCCGTTTTCCCACCGGCATAGCCCGAAACCGCACCGATAATCAGCGCGAAAACCGTTCCGATGGCAACCGTCATGGCGGAAACCAACAGGGAAATGCGGCCGCCATAGAGCACGCGGGTGAAAATATCCCGGCCGAAATCATCGGTTCCCATCAGATGCTCCGCACTGGGGTACTGCAGGCGCTCGGCCAGGTTCTGCGCGTCAAAATCGTACGGCGTCAGCTTGTCCGCGAATACCGCGCCGAGGATGAGAATTAGAATGAAAAACAGCCCGGCGACGGCGGCCTTATTGCGGCAGAACCGGCGAACCGTCAGATACAACCTGCCGTGCTGCTCCGGTGCCTGCTGAGATTCATAATAGTCCATATAATCAAGCGACTGCTTTTTCCGTCTCAGCTTCATGCCGCCACCTCCTTTGCGCGGGCGGACCGCTTCCCGCGCTTTTTCCCGGAGCTTGTATACTGCGCACGAATCCGGGGGTCAATGGCCGCATAGGCGAGGTCCGTCAGCAGATTCATACCGGAGATGATAAACGCGCAGATCAGCACACAGCCCTGGACCGTTACGGTATCGTGATTCATGATGGAGGTGCTCATCAGTGTGCCCAGTCCGTTGATGTTGAAGATCGTCTCCGCAATGACGGAGCCGGTCATGGATTGACCCAGGTTCATACCGATGGTCGTTACCACAGGGACCATGGAATTTTGCAGAATGTGCCGCAGCACGACCTTCTTTTCCGGGACACCCTTTGCTCTGGCAGTACGGATGTAGTCCTGCCGGACGACCTCCAGCATGGAGGAACGGGTCATCCGCATGGTCATTGCCACCGGCATCAGGCCCGTGGCGACGATTGGGAGGATATAGCCCTTCCAGGTGGCAACGCCCGTCAGCGGAAGCCATTGCAGCTTGACGCAGAAAAAGCGCATAAAGATCAGGCACAGCCAAAAGGAGGGCAGCGCCGCAGCCAGCGTGGCAAAGAAGGTGGAAATGTAGTCCAGGACGGTATTCTGCTTGATCGCTGCCATAATACCCAGCGGCACACCGATGATCGTGGACAGCAGCGCCGCGCCCAGACCGATCCGCACGGTGTTGCCGATCCGCTGGGCGATCAGGAACGTTACCTCCCGGTGCTGTACATAGGAGGTCCCCATAGAGCCGTGTGCGATCAGATTCCAGAAATAGTCCAACAGCTGCACCAGGTAGGAACGATCCAACCCCAGCTCGTGGGTCTTGGCCGCGATGACCTCCGGCGTGGCCTTGTTGGAGCTGATCAGCACGTTGATCACTTCTTTATCCATCCCGGTCACATAGTTTATGGTGAAGATCACCACGACTACGCCGATCAATACCGGGATCAGCTGCAATATTCGTTTGATCGTATATTTTAGCATAGTCAGATTCCTTTCACAAAAGGGCCCGTGTGCTGCGGAACATGAGTCGCCGCACACGGGCCCGCCGGCCCCCTGCTCCAGCCGGAAGGCGTATTACTTGATGTTCTGGGGGAACAGATAGCCGTCCGCCATCACGGAGGCGGAAATATCCACATCCGGGGAAACCAGCGCATAGTTAATGGTGGTTTCGTACAGCGGGAGAATGGGGGCATACTCCTTCATCAGATCCTGGACCTCGTGGAGCTGCTTGGTACGCTCCTCCTGGGAGCCCATGGAGTTTGCGGCTGCGTCCAGCTTCGGCATGATCTCATCGTTGGTTTTCTGCAGCTCATACATACTGGTGGAAAGCCAACTGTTGAGAACGGACCCGGGATCTCCGCTGCCGCTGTACTGGGTAATGGTGCAGTAGCAGCTGTCGTCCATCAGGAATCCAAAGTATGTTGCCATATCCACGGATTCGATGTTCATTTTAATGCCGATCTCGGAATAGGCGTACTGGATGGCTTCGGCCAGGCCGTTGTTGATATCGGAATCATTGATGGTAACGGTGAACTCGAAGCCGTCCTCGCCGGTCTCCTTTTTGTACTTCTCAAAGTATTCCTTGGCCAGCTCCGGGTCGTATTCGTAAGCGGTGTTCTTATAGGCCCAGCTGGCGGAGGGCATAAAGGAGGTCGCGGGGATGTAGGCGCTGCCGCAGATGGATTCGACCAGCGTGGGCACGTCTACCGCATGGCACATGGCCAGCCGCAGATCGTTGTTTTTGTAGGGGGAATCCTCAGAGTAGGTATTCCAGATCAGCCCCGCGACAAATTCAACGGGGGCGGAGTACAGTCCTCTTGCCGTGTCGGCTTTGACCGCTTCGATGTTGGCGCTGTCGGTCAGATAGCAAATATCGTACTCATTATTTTGGAATGACAGATAGCGGGTGGTCTCCTCGCCGACAAAATAGCACTCGATGTTCTCATATTTCAGGGTGTCGGCACTGTGGTAATTCGGGTTTTTCTTCAGATACATGGGGCTGCCGGTGGACCAGTCCTGTGCCAGCATATAGGGGCCGCAGCCGAGAATGTCGGTGTAGATATGGGCTTCATTGGTGAAATCCTCGGTCCAGGATTTGCTCATGACGGGAATGGAGCCGATCTGGTCGATCATGGCCGGTGTGGGCGTTTTCACGGCAACTACCAGGGTCTTGTCCCCATCCGCGTGGGAAGCATCCAGGTCAAAGGCTGCGGTCTGGTCGCCCATGGTGCTGTCGCTGACGCCCATGGAAAACAGTACATCCTCCGCAGTGACGGGATCGCCGTTGGAGAAATTGGCGTTGTCCCGAATGTGGATGGATCCGCAGCATTCCCGTCATGAGCAAATCCCAGCGTGTATTCGTCCGCCAGCAGCATGGTCCGCTCCCCGTTGGTATTGACTCTCCAGCAGGTATCGTAGAGGCAGTAGCCTACAAACATCGCGCCGTTGGTGCCCATGGTTTCCGTAGCCGCCAGAGACTGCGGCTCACCGTCCAGGCCCACACGCAGCGTACCGGAGGATGCTTCCTGTGCATCAGGCGCGCCCCCGCCCTCTGGGGCTGCGGATACCTCCGGGGTTCCGACGGAACCGGTAGCTGCGGCAGTGCTGCCGCTCCCATCTCCGCAGGCAGCCAGGCCGAGCAGCATTGCGGCCGCAAGCAGCAGCGAAACAAGTTTTTTCGACATTTTCATTTCGATCTTCCTTTCTGTTATAGTCTCACGGCAGATTCGCCGCAGGAAATACGAATGGACTAAATGTTATTGGCCGCGGCAAAGGCGGCCCGGTTCGCAAAGGCCAGATTTCCGGGTTTTGTGCAATCACCGATCACAAAGCTCTCCGGCAGGATGCCCCAATAGGCCATCCCTTCATCCAGCCTTGGCGCCGTGCCTACTGCCAATATTACGGTATCGCAGGATATTGTCTGCGCGGCACCGTCAGGTGCGGTATAGCGAACGCCGTCTGCAAGAATGCTTGTGACCTGCACGCCGGTGTATGCCTTCAGATTTTCAGTGCACGCGACCTGGCGAAGCAGGACCGTGCCGACATGGGGGATCATGTCCTCTTCTGCCAAGCCGTCCCGCATTTCCAAAATGACGGTGGGATGACCGTTTTGCGCAAAATGGATCGCCGTTTCCGTTCCAATGCCCCCGCCGCCAATGACAGCCACCCGTCCCTGAACCAGCTCCGGCCTGTTCAGAGCATCCGCGGCGAACAGAACGTTGGCACCATCAACGCCGGGAATGGGCGGAATCACGGGCTTGCCGCCCACGGCCGCAATCACTGCATCAAATCCCTGCGCCTGAAGCAGTTCCGGCGAGGCCTCGGTATTCAGAAGAATCTCCGCGCCGCTTTTTTCCACCTGGCGGATCAGCCACTCCAGATAGCGCTTGACGGGCCATTTGAACGCGGGCTGACTGGCGGCGGTCAGGGCTCCGCCCAGCTGTGAGGTCCGTTCATACAGCGTTACCTGGTGGCCGCGCTGGCGAAGATACAGCGCCGCCCGAAGGCCCCCGGGACCGCCGCCTACCACGGCGACCCGTTTCTTCCTGCGCACAGGTTTGACGGCGGTGTGCAGCACATGCTGTATGCCAAACTCAGGATTGACGGAACACATACTCAAAAAAGGAACATTGTTTCCCTGTACATGACAGCGATTGCACAGGATACAGGGGGTGATATCCTCCGGGCGCCCTTCGGCAAGCTTCTCCCCCCAGTGGGGGTCCGCGATCCACATGCGGGCGGCAGCGATCAGATCCGCTTTCCCGGCGGCAATGGCATCTTCCATCACATAGGGGTCCTGAAAGCCGCCGATGGGCATGATCTTTGTGTATTTTAAATCCAGCGTTTTCAATTCCGCGGCCAAGGCCAGCGTGGGATTCGGCGGAAGATACCCCGTGGGGTGGGAATCGTCCGCATTGTCCATGCGGACCTGAATGATGTCGATCAGTCCGTCGGCCATGCGGCAGAATTCCTTAAAATCCTCCAGCGTGTAGCCGTCGGGGCCGTCCGTCGCGCTCATGGCGGCGGAGGTGATGAAATCCTGTCCCATCTGTTCTTTGATCCGCCGGAAAATCTCCAGCGGGACTTTGGCCCGGTTTTCCAGGCTCCCGCCCCAGGAATCCGTTCGCCGGTTCGTCGCGGGAGACAGGAACCGGGCCAGGAACGTATCCCGGTAGGCAGCATGTATGGTGATCATGTCAAAGCCCAGCTCCGGACATAGGGCGCATTGCTCCAAAAGCAGCTGAATGTACGTCTCGATTTTTTCCCCGTTCAGCTCCCGGATGCCGGCGGCCTCATTGCCGGTCACATCCCAATCCGTTTCGTACTCCAGCGCCAGGTCCAGGCAGCTTTTTCCGCCATAGTAATGAATTGCGTCGTTGAGCATGATCATATAATTCTGGTTCTTGGGCGTCCAGATATCCCACTCGGGGAAATGGGGCGGGTCCTTCCCGCTGATCGTCTGGGGTTCCCCGTCCTCCGTGGGCGGGATCAGCGCCAGGGGATCGAAGGGCCCTCTGGAGGAGTATGTATGGGATACGGTTACAATACCGGCCCCATTGGCCGCGCGCTTTGCCAGATGCTCGATCATATGGTCGTTGGGGTGCCCCTCCGGGCCGGAAATAAAATGGGGGACCGAGGTCGAAGATACCAGCCGATTCTTGATCACGGTATTTCGGATTCTGATCGGAGACATCAGATGGGGAAACATCTGTTTCATCGTCAGTCACCTCAAAAATTAATGTACGGGAAAGCCGGGACCATTTGATTCATGGATGCAAACTTGTTGATGGGGTTGAAGTACACCCGGAAATGCCTGACCTTCTCATGCTCCAGAAAAACAATCTGCAATTCCCGCTGGTGGTAATGGCCATCCTTGTGGCTCCAGGTCGTTCGGCCGTACCCCTCGCTCTCCACGATGATCACATTGGGATCATCGGATTGATAAAACCCCACAGCCTTGTCCGGCGTTGTCCATTCCGGGCAGGCGTAGAACATCCAGTCGGTCTGGGTGTCAAACTGTTTTTCCTGATAGACCTCCGGCATATTGAACGGCGCAAACGGACAGACCATTGTCACGTCCGCAGCATAGATGGATTCCAGGGAGGCGTCAAAGGCGATGGGATTGACAAAGTTGTCAATGGCGCGCTGCCGGTTCTGTTCCGGGGACAGCCTGGAGGCCTGGCCCGCCGGCATGCGGACAGAGGGGGCATCCTCCTTGGGATCAAAGATATATCCGGGCAGCGAGATCCCCAGCGCGTCATAGAACGCAATGGGATTAAAGTAGTCCTTCAACCCCACAATTTTTCCGTCGCAGAACGTAATTTTGACCGCATGTTCATTTTGATAGTCACACTCCCGCTGTGCCCAGAAAACCCGGCCTTTACAGAACCGGATGGCCCAGAACACGTCCGGGTCAAGGGTGGGAATGATCGTGGGCTCACAGATGGGCTCCATGCTGCGGACCGTATTGCGCAGCCACCAGCGAAATGTCTCCAGAAATTCAAAGGAAGAAAGATGCTGGAGCATACCGGGAGGCGCATGGGGAAAGTCCACCGTAATGTTATCGGCAAACAAGTCCCTGTACGCCTCCTCCCAGAAGTTCGCGTTGCAAAACCGCTCTGCAATATAATAGTTGGGGGACTTTTTCGACACATGGACAGTTGGAACCGGATACATAAAAACACCTGCTTTCTATGAGGATTGATCCCTTGTATATATGCTGTTTGTATTATATCAAGGGACTGCGCCCCTTGTGAAATACGCACTTGCAATGCCGGCTATTGTAAAAACCAATAACCAATACATTCCAGGGGAGGAAAGAAACCAGGACGCTTTTTATTTCCCGCCGGATGTGTTATAATCTTTCAAAGATTCTGTCGAAAGTGGGGGGAGTTTGTGGATTTAAAAAATCTGCAGTGTTTCGTTGCGGTGGCGGAGCAGTTAAATTTTAGCCGCGCGGCAGAAAGCCTGTTCCTGTCGCAGCCGTCGCTGAGCATTCGGATCAAGGCACTGGAAGAGGAATTGAATACCGTATTGTTTATCCGTACCCATCAGCAGGTTTATTTGACGGCCCAAGGCGCCGCACTGCTTCCGGAAATCCGGGACATTCTCCAGCGGGTAGAAAATCTGCCGTCTTATCTGCAAAAAGCACCTGCGGACGAAACTGCACGCCCCATGAAGCTGGTCATAGGCCTGGACCCTCAGGAGGATCGAACAGATCTTCCGGTCATTGATGCGGCGTTTGCGAGTTTTCGCAGGAAATATCCCCATGTGGGCATTGAATATATCAGCATTCAGGACGACAACTTTGAGCAGCTGCTTTCAGACGGAGAATTGGATATCTGCCTGAAAGTCATGGGGCCGCCGGATAAGCTTCCGGCAAACTGTTCTGCGATCCCGCTGATGACGGAACCGATCGTCCTCTATGCCGAGGGCGTGGACGATGTGCCGGATTCCGAAATTTTTAATGAGCGGGTGCTTTTAACGCTGGAAAGCGGCGACATGTGGAATAAACTCTGCACTGGATGGCTCAACACGCAGAAAATCAGCTATAAACGTAAAATCGTCCATAACACACAATCCCTTCTGATGAACATAAAAAGCATGAATGGGGCCGCGTTTGTGCCCAAATCCTATGCGGAAAGCCTGAATAAAGGGGCCGGCCGGCTGTATGAATTCCCCATTCCGAATTCCGACGCCATATTGACTGCCATTTGGAATAAGTACAATGTGAAAGAACCGATTCAGATGATCGTCAATGAACTTTCCGCCGCAGTACAGGGCTAACAAAAAACGAATAACCGCCGTTACAGGAACATACTGTGACGGCGGTTATTGGTTTCCACAATAGCCGATATTGCATCAGAATATTTCACAAACGCTACACGGTTTGGTATAGTAGGGATACTTCAATGAAAGGGTGATTATACTTGTTTGAACATGTAAAGCTGTTTCCCGACGAACACCTGGAACTCCGCACAAAGAATTTTCAGACCGTGAAGCGCTGGATGGAGCTGGGCCTCAGCCCGGAAATTACGGACCTCTATGCCGAGGAGTTTACCACTGGCGTCGTGTATGATTTCGGAGAGATCCCCATGCGGAATACCGACCGTAAAATGCAGGCTGCGCTGGACGCGGGCAATGCGGAGATCTATCCCGACTGGCAGTGGAGCAACGCAATTCTGATGCAGTCTGACGATCCGAATCTTTTTATGGTGGAATGCGACGGCAAAGGTACGCAGATGAAGGACGGCAAACCCATTGGAATTCATAAGGATCATTACATCCACCGCTTCGAGATGGAGGACGGAAAAATCAAATGCTATCTGGAATTCAACAGCCCGCTCAATGAGCTGCGGGAACTGGGCATGGTGATCCCGCCGGAATTTCTGCCGGGACCTCCTCCGGAGCAGAATCAATAATGCATTTTAACGCAAAGGTATGCGCATATAAATTGCCCTATAAACGTTTTAAACTGTGAACCTGCGGCCTTCGGATTATGAGGGGGCTCACGGGAAAACAGGCGGAAATAACGGAAAACACAGCACACAATGGACGGAATTTCGCAGGGAAAAGCTGCAAAATCCAAGGAAACGTCCATTGTGTGCTGTGTGCTTTTTCGGTTCTGGGGCAGAATTTGGGGCAAAGCCCGCTGGCGGGCCACCCGGCTTCTTAATCCCTCATAATCCATACCCCCATCGGCCACGGAAATTCAACCTGAACGCTTTTGTCACCGGGACATTCCAGCCGAATCCTGCCGAACTCAAAAAGGGATGCATAAAACAGGCGGGTTTCAATCGTTATACAGGTGTTACAATGATGCTGCCGTCGTAGCTGCCCGGGGTCGAGACGGGGTTGCCGTTTACGGTGATGGTACCGTTTACAGCAGTACCGGGCGCAACAGTCAGGTGCTCCAGATAGCTCACTGCCGTGGGCGTCCAGGACGCGCCGTTTTGCAGGGTCAGGCGGACAGGGTTGTTGATGGCGGGGGCGGGAGAATGTGGACGAGTTTCTCGCCGCGCATCCCACGGCGGAGCCGCTCATC
>CABSAB010000018.1 GCA_902475515.1 uncultured Eubacteriales bacterium
TCCGATGCTTTCCTTTGCAGTGCCGCCGATGCTTTCCTTTGCAGTGCGGCATTTGGGCACGGGCGGCGGCGTGGTCATGACGGCCAGCCACAACCCTGCGGCCTATAATGGTATGAAGTGCTATGGCAGTGACGGCTGCCAGCAGACCGATGCCCCGGCGGCGGAGGTGTTTCGGCGGATGCAGACGCTCCCTATGATCTCGGAGCCGGAGAATACCTATGAGGAATTGTGCGCTGCAGGAAAAATCGAACTGCTGGACCGATCTTTCTATGAACAGTATTATCAGGCGGTACTGGGCGAAAGTCTCGGCCAGGGAAACATCTCCGCATCGGGGCTTCGGGTGCTGTATACCCCGCTGCACGGGACTGGTTTACTTCCGGTCACGACCTTGTTTGACCGGCTCGGGGTGGATTATGATGTTGTAAATACGCAAACCCCGCCAGATGGAAACTTTCCTACCTGTCCCTACCCCAATCCGGAGACGGAGGGAGCGTTTGCGGAAGCGGCACGAGTTGTGGAAGCGGCCGATGCCGCTTATGATGTTGTGATCGCCACAGATCCGGATGCAGACCGTGTGGCGGTGGCGATTCCGCAAACGGATGGCCGCTTGAAGCGTCTTTCCGGCAATGAACTGGGCTGCCTGTTGCTGGACTTTATTTTGAGCAACCGCAAGACCCTTGGAACGCTTCCTGTACACAGCAAGTGTATCAAGAGCATCGTCACTACGCCTATGGTGGTGGAAATTGCGAAACAATACGGCTGCGAGAATGTCGATGTGCTCACCGGTTTCAAGTATATCGGCAGTACCATTCTGGAATTGGAGCGTCAGGGCAGGGAGGGCGATGTGGTTTTTGCCTTTGAGGAGAGCTGCGGCTTCCTAAAGGGGACCTATGCCCGGGATAAGGATGCCCAGGTGGCATGTATGCTGGTGTGCGAATTGGCGGCAAGCTGTAAGCTGGCAGGGATGAATTTGGTCGAGAAGCTGGAGCAGCTTTACCGGACCTATGGCTATTATAAGACCCAGGTGGTTTCTGTAGAGCTGGATGGCGAAGCGGGAAAACAGCGCTGTGCGGCATATATCGATTCTCTGCGGGAAGCGCCTTTGACTGCAATTGGCGGCAGAACAGTGAAAAAAATCATCGATTACCGGGATGGTTATGCGCAGAATCGGGAGACCGGCGAGAAAACAATGCTGGATTTTCCAAGTTCCAATGTGCTTTCCTATCAGGTGGGAGATCGCGGCCAGGTGATCCTCCGGCCCTCGGGAACTGAGCCGAAATTGAAGATTTATTTCTTTGCGTCGGACACTTCTGAAAAAAATGCCGAAGCGCAGCTATTCCGCCTTGTGGAAGATATTCGGGAAAGCATGGCGGACTTTGGAATTTAAGGGTTGACAAGGAGAAATCCAAGCAGTACAATGTGCAATATATGAACAAGCGATGAGGAAGAGAAGTAGAAAATCACACCCTCCAGAGAGCAGGCGGACGGTGCAAGCCTGTGGGAACGGTTTTCGAAGGTCGCTTCGGAGCTGCCTTTCTGAACATGCAGTAGGAAAAGCCGGGTCCTCCCGTTACAGAGACAAGAGTGCGGCAGGTTTCCTGCCGAATTCAGGTGGTACCGCGGAATTTTCGCCCTGAACGTATGTTCAGGGCGTTTTCTTTTTATGAAGGAGCTGATGAAATTGAAAGAACTGCCAAAAATCTATGACCCCAAGCAGGTGGAAAACAGCATCTATGAAATGTGGGAAAAGGGCGGATATTTCCATGCGGAGCGTGACCCTGAAAAAAAGCCCTTTACCATTGTCATGCCGCCACCCAATGTCACGGGGCAGCTGCACATGGGCCATGCCATGGACTGCACGCTCCAGGATATCCTGATCCGGTTTAAGCGGATGCAGGGCTATTCGGCGCTGTGGATGCCCGGCTACGACCATGCGGGCATCGCTACCCAGATCAAGGTAGAGGAAGAACTTCGCAAGGAGGGGCTAACCCGCTATGACCTGGGCCGGGAGAAATTTCTGGAGCGCGTGTGGGACTGGAAGGAGAAGTACGGTGATCGGATCGTGAACCAGCAGCGCACCCTGGGCTCCTCCTGTGATTGGGAGCGCCATCGATTTACCATGGATGAAGGCTGCTCCAAGGCAGTGCGGGAGGTTTTTGTACGGCTGTACGAAAAGGGCTATATTTATAAGGGAAGCCGCATCATCAACTGGTGCCCCACCTGCCGCACGGCCTTGTCCGACGCAGAGGTGGAGTACTCCGAAAAGCCCGGCAACCTCTGGCATCTCCGCTATCCCATCAAGGGTGAGGAGGGAAAATACCTGGTGGTAGCCACCACCCGCCCGGAGACCATGATGGGCGATACCGGTGTGGCAGTAAACCCCAATGATGAGCGCTACAAGGATCTGGTCGGTAAGACCTGCATTCTGCCCATCATGAACCGGGAGATCCCGATTGTTGCGGACGAATATGTGGAAATGGACTTTGGTACCGGCTGCGTGAAGATGACCCCCGCCCACGATCCCAACGACTTTGAGGTGGGCCAGCGACACAACCTGGAGATCATCCGCGTCATTGATGACGACGGGAAGATTAACGCTGCGGGTGGTCCTTATGAGGGCATGGACCGCTACGCCTGCCGGAAGCAAGTGATTGCTGATCTGGAGGCACAAGGGTATCTGGAAAAAGTGGAGGACTACACCCACAACGTCTCCACCTGTTACCGCTGCCACAACGACGTGGAACCGTTGATCTCTGCGCAATGGTTTGTAAAGATGGAGCCCCTGGCCAAGGAGGCAATCCGGGTGGTGGAAGACGGCGAGACCAAGTTTGTGCCGGAGCGGTTCTCCAAGACCTATCTCAACTGGATGGAAAATGTTCACGATTGGTGCATTTCCCGCCAGCTCTGGTGGGGCCATCAGATTCCTGCCTGGAAATGTGAAAAATGCGGAGAGTATACCGTCTCCCGGGAGGATCCCACCGAGTGCGCCCACTGTGGAAGCCATGAGATCGTTCGGGAGGAGGACGTTCTGGATACCTGGTTCTCCTCGGCCCTGTGGCCCTTTGAGACCCTTGGCTGGCCGGAGCAGACTGAGGACCTCGACTATTTCTATCCTACAGATGTTTTGGTGACAGGCTACGATATCATTTTCTTCTGGGTGGCAAGGATGATCTTCTCAGGCTGTGAGCACACGGGAAAGACGCCCTTCCACACAGTCTTGATGCACGGCTTAGTGCGGGATGACAAGGGCCGGAAGATGTCCAAGTCCCTGGGTAATGGCATTGATCCTCTGGAGATGGTGGAGCAGTACGGCGCCGACGCGCTGCGTATGAACATGATCACCGGAAACAGCCCCGGAAACGATATGCGCTTTTATGTAGAGCGCTGCGAGGCCATGCGGAACTTCGCCAATAAGATCTGGAACGCCAGCCGCTATGTGATGATGAATCTGACCATTACGGAAAATAAGCTCCCCGCGCTTTCGGCGCTGGAGCAGGAGGATAAGTGGATCCTGTCGAAGCTGAACCGGCTCATCAGGGAGGTCACGGAGAATCTTGATAAGTACGAGCTTGGCATTGCGGTCCAGAAGATCTACGATTTCATCTGGGATGATTACTGCGACTGGTATATCGAGCTCACCAAGGCTCGGCTCTATGCCGAAGATGAGGGAAGCAAGACCGTTGCCCAGCAGGTGCTGGTGTATGTGTTGGATCAGTTCTTAAAGCTGCTGCATCCCTTTATGCCGTTTATCACAGAAGAAATTTGGCAGGCCATTCCTCATGAGGGCGAAAGCATTATGGTTGCCCAGTGGCCGGTGGCACAGGAAGAACTGAACTTTCCGGCGGAGGAGACTGCCATGGAGAGCATTATGGCAGCCATCCGGTCCGTCCGGAACCGCCGGGCGGAAATGAATGTGCCCCCCAGCAAGAAATCTACACTGTATATTGTTACGGAAAAGCAGGATGTGTTCCGCCAGGGACAGGCGTTCATCATGAAGCTGGCCTATTCCGATGAGCTTGTGATCTCGGGCGAGGCTCCGGAAGCAGCCGACAGCATGGTGGCGTGTCTCACGCACGATGCAAAAATGTATATGCCCATGGACCAGCTGGTGGATATGGAGAAAGAGCGTCAGCGTATCGAAAAGGAGCTTGCCAAGAACCGTAAGAACCTGGAGGGTATTGAGAAGAAGCTGAGTAACCCCGGCTTCCTGGGAAAGGCCCCGGAGAATGTGGTGAAAAACGAGCAGGAAAAGGCGGAGAAGCTTCGTGCACTGATCATACAGCTGGAGGAGACACTCCAGAAGCTGTCTTGATGATATGGAATCCCCGGGTGGCTTTTCCGCCGCCTGGGGATTTCCACCGGGAAAGGAGGAGACTATGACCTATGAAGCTTGCCTTGCAGGCATCCATAGCCGCAAGACCTTTTCCTCCACAGCTTCTTTGGTACGGATCGAACGGCTGTTGGATCGGCTGGGCAATCCCCAGGAACGATTTCGCTGTATCCATGTGGCAGGCACCAACGGAAAGGGCAGCGCCTGCGCCATGATAGAGTGTGTTTTGCGGACCTGCGGATATTCTACGGGGCTTTTTACCTCACCATACCTGGTGGATTTTCGGGAGCGTATCCGCCTGAATGGATCGATGATCCAGGAGGAATGGCTGGTCTCCTGCTATGAGCGGGTCATGGCGGAGGAACGGAAGCTGGAGCAGGCGGGATTTGAACCCATCAATGAGTTTGAATTGGTGACAGCCCTGGGCTTTACGGCATTTGCAAAAGCCAAGGTAGATTATGCTGTGATCGAGGTGGGCTTGGGCGGGCGCTTTGACGCCACCAATGTGATCAAAACACCTGTCACTTCCTGCATTATGCCGATCTCCCTGGATCATACGGCTGTTCTGGGTAGTACAGTAACGGAAATAGCCACGGAAAAGGCGGGGATCATAAAGCACGGTTGCCCGGTTGTGGTCTCGAAGCAACGGCCAGAGGTCCTGGAACTACTGCGGCAGACTGCGGAAGAAAGAGACAGCCCGTTGATTTTGGCAGGCACACCAGCGGTCCATACTTGCGATCAGAGGGGCAGCGTTTTTACCTATGACGGGACCACACTCAAAATTCCGCTGCTGGGCTGCTATCAGGCGGATAACGCGGCGGCAGCCTTTGAGGTCTGCAAAGTTCTCAGATTGCCGAAAGAGCGGGTTGTTAAGGGCTTTGCCGCGGTCCGGTGGCCTGGACGGATGCAGTTTATCCCAGGGACGGTGGATATGCTGATTGATGCCGGACATAATCCGGATGGGATCAGTATTTTGATCGAGACACTGGATCAGCTGTTTCCAAATCGGGAGATCATAGCGGTGATGGCTATGATGCAGGATAAAGACCACGCACACTGTATTCCGATGGTCGCACGGCGCTGCAAGAAGCTGATCGCTACGTCCATTGAGCTGCCTCGGGCCCTGCCGCCGGAGGAATTGGCGGTGGAGGCGGCCGGGTTCTGCGAGACTGAAACAGCCCCTTCGGTTATCGAAGCGATTACTACTGCCCGGTCACAGGCAAACCCCGGCCAATTGGTGCTGGTATGCGGTTCGGTATACGCCGCAGGAGAAGCCCAGAAAACAATTTAAGAAAGATTTCCGCACGGTACAAAATTCGACTGAATGTACCGTGCGGTTTTTTTATAATGAGAGCAAGAAAGCGGAATGGAGCGATTTTATGTACATCAGAAGCTTTTTGCAGGATAAACAGATGACCATTACCCTGGCCGGAGAGATCGATCATCATGAGGCCCGCCAGGCTATGAAGACCGTCTCTGAGAAGATTGAATCCTATATGCCCCGCACCTGTACCCTGGACTTTCGAGATGTGTCCTTTATGGATTCCTCGGGGATCGCCGTAGTGATCTCCGGGGTTCGAAAGATGCGTGAAATCGGAGGAAAGCTGGTGCTGTCCAATGTGCAGCCGCAGCCCATGCGGGTATTTCAGGCGGCAGGTATTGAGCAGATCGCCGAGATCAAAGGAGGGAAGAAGAAATGAGCGAGACGATTCAAAACGAGATGAAGCTGGAGTTTCCCAGCCACAGCTGCAACGAGGCCTTTGCCCGGGCGGTGGTGGGGGCCTTTGCCGCCGCCATGGACCCCACGCTGGAGGAGCTTTCCGATATTAAGACCGCAGTCAGTGAGGCCGTGACAAACTGTATTGTCCACGGCTATCCGGATACACTGGGGATCATCGTACTTACCTGTGTGCAAAAAGACGCGGATACGCTGGAGATATCCGTGGTGGATCACGGTGTCGGCATTCCGGATATTCAGGCGGCGAGAACGCCGATGTTCACCACCGGCGGCGAAGACCGCAGCGGCATGGGTTTTACCATCATGGAACGGTTCATGACCCGGCTGCAGGTGGAATCACAGCCCCAGCAGGGCACCACAGTGACCATGCTCCGGCGCCTCCGCCGAGGAGGAACAGCCGGGTGAGTATGGAGCTGCTGGAGCGGGCTTGCAGTGGTGAAAAGGATGCCAAGGAACAGATGATATTGGAGAATTCCGGCCTGATCTGGAGCATCGTTCGGCGGTTTTATGGCCGGGGTGTGGAGCCGGAGGACCTATATCAGCTGGGGTGCCTTGGATTTCTCAAGGCCATTGATGGGTTTGATCTGGAGTTTGGCACGCAGTTTTCTACCTATGCGGTTCCGAAGATTGCCGGGGAGATCCGGCGGTTTCTGCGGGATGGCCTTGAGAAATCCAAGGCACCCCAGCTGATATCCGCCTGACCGCAGAGCTGGGCAGAGAACCTTTGCTCTCGGAGGTGGCGGAGGAATCAGGCTTTACACCGGAGGAGATTGCTGTGGCGGAGACTGCGCTGCTGCCAACGGATTCGCTTCAACGCCCTGCAGGAGAAGACGGCTGCAGCCTGGGGCAGCTGATTCCCGGGGAGGAGATCGAGGAGAAGATCATAGAAACGGTGGCTTTGCGGGCGGCAGTGGGCTCGCTGGAACCCAGGCAAAAGGCGGTAATCGATCTGCGGTATTTCCGCGGCATGACCCAGGAAAAGGCGGCTGCCATTCTGGGGATCAGTCAGGTGCAGGTCTCCCGGATCGAACGAAAGGCCTTGGGAGCATTGCGGGAGCAGCTCCATGAGGAATAGGAAGTGCAAGCAGGACGTACTGTCCTGCTTTTTCCATGAGGATATTTGGTCGAAAATTGACGATGGTTGGTTTCTGTGCTAAAATAATCAAGAAAAATTGAACCACATTGAAAAGGAGCCGATCATGGAGCAGCTGGAACAGAGATTTATTGAGGCCCGCCGGGCCTATATCCGCAGTCAGTTCGAAAACCTGAATTCCATGCAGCAGCAGGCCGTTATGACCACACAAGGGCCGCTGCTGCTTTTGGCCGGTGCCGGGAGCGGAAAAACTACAGTGCTGATCCACCGGATTGCCAACATGATCCGCTATGGCTGTGCCTCAGACAGCGAGGAGATCCCCGGCTATATCTCGGAAGAAGATATGGAGTTTTTGATCTCCTATATGAAAGCTCCTACAGAGGCGGAAAAGGCCAGAGCTGAGAGCCTGTGTGCCTTGGAGCCGGCGGCACCGTGGAATATCATTGCCATTACGTTTACGAACAAAGCGGCCAACGAGCTCAAGGAGCGCCTGGAGACCATGCTGGGAGAGAGCGCCCATGATGTATGGGCTATGACGTTTCACTCCGCCTGCTGCCGGATGCTTCGGCGGGATATTGAACGCCTGGGCTATGATTCCAGTTTTACGATTTATGATTCGGCGGATTCGGAAAAGGTCATGAAAGAGGTCCTCAAGGATATGGGCCTAGATGAAAAGTCGCTTCCGGCCAAGTCTGTGCTCAGCGCCATCAGCACCGCAAAGGATAAGATGCTTTCGCCCCAACAGTATCTGGCAGGGGCAAAAAGCTCCACGGATTTTCGGGCAGAGCATATTGGACGGGCCTATGCCGAGTATCAAAAGCGACTGAAAGCTGCCAATGCGCTAGATTTTGATGATATCATCCTGCTGACAGTGCAGATGCTTCAGACCTATGAGGATGTGCGGGAGCACTATCAGAAGAAATTTCGCTATGTACTCATTGACGAGTATCAGGATACCAACAATTTACAGTATCTCTTGGCGTCGCTTCTTTCGGGGCGGTATGAGAATATCTGCGTGGTGGGAGATGACGACCAGTCGATCTACCGGTTCCGCGGCGCGACCATTGCAAATATTTTGAACTTTGAACGGCAATATCACGGGGCCCGTGTGATCCGTCTGGAGCAGAACTACCGGAGCACCCAGTATATTTTGGAGGCAGCCAACGCAGTCATTGCCAACAACCAGGGTCGGAAAGGGAAGAATCTCTGGACAGACAACGGCAAAGGAGACCGCATCTTCCATTATGAGGCCTATAACGAGTCTGAAGAGGGGAACTTTGTAGCCTCTAAAATTCTGGGAATGCTCTCAAAAGGGGGGCATTTCCGGGACTGCGCAGTGCTCTATCGCACAAACGCCCAATCCAACGCCATTGAAAATGCGTTCAAGCGTAATGGGATACCGTACCGGATCGTTGGCGGCACAAGATTCTTTGACCGGGCAGAGGTCAAGGATATGCTGGCGTACCTGTGCCTGATCAACAATACCACAGATGATCTGCGGCTTCGCCGCATTGTCAATGTCCCGGCCCGCGGCATTGGCGGCAAGACCATGGAGACGGTGGAACGGCAGGCGCTGGCAGCGAATATTCCGCTGTTTGACGTGATTTTGGACCCCGGCGGCTATCCATCGCTGGACCGCAGCGCAGAGAAACTGAAAAAGTTTGCGGATCTGATTTTGGGAATGCGTGAATTGCTTGCGAACACCTCTTTGCCGGAGTTTTATGATGAGCTGCTGCTTCGAACAGGCTATGTTGCCATGCTGGATGCAAAGGACGATTTGGAAAACCGGACCCGAAAGGAGAACGTCCAGGAACTCAAATCCAGCATTATCACCTATGTGGAACAAGCAGAAACCCCGACTTTGGCGGGTTTTTTAGAAGAGGTGAGCCTCTATACGGATATAGAGCGCTACGATCAGGAGGCCGATGCGGCCGTGATGATGACCATGCACAGTGCCAAAGGATTGGAGTTTCCTGCAGTTTTTTTGGTAGGTATGGAGGAAGGGTTATTCCCCGGGATGCGTGTGCTTACTGACCCGGATGAGCTGGAGGAGGAGCGGCGGCTTTGCTATGTTGCCATTACCAGGGCGAAACGGCAGCTATTCGTGTCCAATGCTAAGCAGCGAATGCTCTATGGCCGGACATCCTTTAATCGGCCCTCCCGATTTTTGAGTGAAATACCGGAGGACTGCATGACGGTCCAGAGCCGGGAGCGCAAAAATAGCACCTACAGTGAAACGCGGGGCTCCTATGGATACGGTGCGGCGGGGTATGGGGCAGCCATGCCGCAGCGGGAGCGCCGTGCCGCTGCGGTTCCAAAACCAAGGCCTGCGGTACCGATGCTGGAGCTGAATAAAGGGGATCAGGTTAGCCACACGGCCTTCGGTGATGGCATTGTGGTGGGGATCATGCGCATGAACGGCGATGCCCTGCTGGAGATCGCATTCGACAAAGTTGGTACCAAGCGCCTGATGCTGAAAGCGGCCAGCGCGCACATGAAACGGAAATAACCGGGCAAGCTTCCTCATAAGGTGTACCGAGAGGTGAGCACTTTGAGGAAAAAACGCAGACCCTGGATGGCGGGCGTGCTGCTGCTGTCCCTTCTATTTTGCCTGGGGACCGTGCTTTATACCCGGGTGAATCCACTGACAGAGGAATTGGCCTTAGCCAGGATCAGTGATGCGGCGTCAAATGTGATTAATGCGGCAGTAAACGAGCAGATTTCTGAGGGAAATATCCAATATGATGACCTTGTGACGCTGCAACGGGACTCTGCAGGGAACATTACGGCGCTGACGACCAACATGCAGGCCATGAATCTGCTGAAGTCCCAGCTGCTCTTGCTGCTGGATGACAAGATCCACGATGTGGACGATGACGAGATCGGCATCCCTACGGGCAACCTAACCGGTGTACAGCTGCTTTCGGGCCGCGGGCCGCAGATCCCGGTGAAGATCGTTTCGGTGGCCAACTCCGACGCAAACTTTGACGGGGAATTTTCCGATGCAGGCATTAATCAGACCCATCACCGGATCATGCTGACGGTGGCGCTGGACCTGGTGATCCTGCTCCCGTCCGGGACCGTGACAGAGCATGTAGAGACGGATGTCTGTGTGGCGGAGACCGTTCTTCTGGGCCGGGTCCCGGAGAGCTACACTTATTTCAATAGTGTAGGCCAGGATGCTGTCACAAAATTTTTTACAGATGAATGAGGGGAAATTATGAATTGCGCAGAGGAAATTGCGGGCTTGACCCGGGAACTCAATGAAGCAAACCATCGGTACTATGTGCTGGATGATCCCACCATGCCGGATTTTGAATACGATCAAAAGCTGCGCCGCCTGGAGGAACTGGAAGCCCAGCACCCGGAGCTTGCAGCGCCGGATTCTCCCACCAAGCGGGTGGGCGGGGAAGCGCTGGAGGCATTTCGCCAGGTGCGCCATCCGATTCCGCTGGAAAGCTTGCAGGATGTATTCTCCTTTGAGGAGCTGCGGGAATTTGATGACCGTATTTCGCAAGAAGCGCCGGACCGGGAATACAGCGTAGAACCCAAGGTGGACGGTTTGTCCGTAGCGCTGGAATATGTGGATGGTAGGTTTGTGCAAGGAACCACTCGGGGAGATGGCACCGTGGGCGAGGACGTGACAGAGAACTTAAGGACGATTCGCTCCATTCCGTTAACACTAGAAAATGCTCCCCCCCATATGATTGTGCGTGGTGAGGTGTTTATGCCGAAAAAGGTGTTCCATGCGCTTAATGAACAGCGGGAACAGGCGGGAAAGCCGCTCTTTGCCAATCCGCGAAACGCTGCTGCAGGCAGCCTTCGGCAGTTAGACCCAAAGATCGCGGCCCAGCGAAAGCTGGATATTTTGATTTTTAATATGCAGCTGTGTGAGGGGCGGGATTTTGCCACTCATGCCGAAACCCTGGAGTTCCTCCGGCAGATGAAATTCAAAGTGATCCCTTGGAAAATCTCTACGAGGATAGAGGAAATCGAGACACAGATCACCGCCATGGGCGAAGGGAGAGGGGCATATACCTATGACATTGACGGTGCCGTGATCAAAGTAAATGATCTGGCGTCCCGAGAGAGCTTTGGCAGTACTGCGAAATACCCCCGCTGGGCCTGCGCCTACAAGTATCCCCCGGAGGTCAAACCCACGGTGGTGGAGGATATCATCATTCAGGTGGGGCGGACCGGGGTGTTGACGCCCAAAGCGGTGGTGAGTCCGGTGTTCCTGGCGGGGACCACAGTGACCAATGCAACGCTGCACAATCAGGATTTTATCACGGAAAAGGATATCCGGATCGGAGATACCGTCCGAATTCGGAAAGCCGGTGAGATCATTCCGGAGATTTTGGAGGTGGATCTGAGCAAACGTCCGGCAAGTGCGGAACCGTATCTTCTGCCCAAGACCTGCCCAGTGTGCGGTGGCGAGACCCGTCGAGATGAAAGCGGTGCGGCGATACGCTGCGTCAATGAAAGCTGTCCGGCGCAGAAGGTGCGTTTTCTGACGCACTTTGCCTCCCGGGAGGCTATGGACATCGATGGCCTTGGCGGCGCCATTGTAGAACTGTTGGTAGAAGCTGCGCTGGTGGATACGCCCGCGGACCTGTACCATCTCCAGGCATCAGAGGTTTCGGGCCTGGAGGGAATGGGCGAGGTCTCTGCGGCAAACCTCGTAGCTGCCATAGACCGGTCCCGGGGAAATGACCTGTGGCGGCTGTTGTTTGCGCTGGGGATCCGGCAGGTGGGCGCAAAGGCAGCAAAGACGCTTTCCAAGCATTTTGGAACACTTGCGGCTATAGAGGCGGCAACCGTAGAGGAATTGACGGCAGTGGAAGATATCGGTGGTATTACGGCGGAGAATATCCGTCAGTGGTTTGCTTCCGAAAGTAATCAAAAGCTGGTACAGGAATTGACAGCGGCCGGATTGAATACAAACTGTCTGACCAGGTCCGACGATCAGCGCTTTCAGGGGAAGACGATTGTGCTGACCGGGACCTTGGAACAAATGACCCTCGT
>CABSAB010000019.1 GCA_902475515.1 uncultured Eubacteriales bacterium
GGGTTCCGCCCCGGCCATAGTCCACCACGCCGCCGATCTTCTCCACCATCTCGTGGCCGTCGCCCACATTGGTGGGGACATTCAGCCGGAGATAGGTGGCGTCGCCCCGGATCATGTCCGGATCGATGGCCCGCATCCGTTCGTCGTTCATCATGTAGCCGCCGGTGCCCAGGATAAAGGCCTTGGCAAAGATCATTTTTTCGCCGCCGGGGTCCTTTGCCTTGACGCCGATCACCTGGCCCCGCTCGGTGATGAATTCCACCGCCCGGGTTTGATTGAAGTACCGCACGCCCTTTTTCATGGCCGTTTCAAAGAGCTTTTCGGTGATGTAGGAGCCCATCCAGCCGGGGCCGATGGAATCATCGTTGGATTTTCCGTTGATATGCCGCTCCGTCAGGTCAAAGGCCACAGGACTGCCCGGAGCGCCGGGCTTAAAGGGCGCCGTGTAGGACGGGTCCAGGGCGTCGAACCAGTCGATAAATTCTCCATTGGCCGCAATGTTGCTGCGGAGCTTATCCATGTTCTTGTAGCCGTTTTTCTGCATCCGCAGCCAGAACTGCACCTGCTCCTCCAGGCCCGGCTCCTTGCCGATCTTTTTGTAATAGGTCTTGGACCCCGGGAAGGTGCCGCCGTGGGCAAAATAGGTGCCGCCGCCATAGTGCTTGGCGGCCTCAATGAGAATGACGTCCAGCCCCAGGTCCGCCGCCCTGGCCGCCGCACCGGTGCCGACGCCGCCAGCTCCCATCACCAGCACGTCGCAGTGCAGGATCACCGGCTCGTGGGCCTCCGGCTGAGGCTCCGGGTCCGTGGATTTAATGAGGTCCAGCCGGCATTTTTCCACGCAGGACCCGCACTGGATGCATTTCTCCTGATCAATTTGATTCCGCCCGTTTTGAATATAAATGGCAGACGCGGGACATTCCAATTCGCAGTAGTGGCAACCAATGCAGCCTTTTTCAATGTAGTATGCCATTGCACTTCACCTCGTTTTTCAGATACTTCTATTATAGGGAAGCCTGGCCCAATGTCCAGCGTCAGATTACAAACGCCGAGTATCAAAAAGTGCACCCGGCCCCACAGGGCCGGGTGCGGGCTGCTTGATCAGAGCGATTTCCCCAGTTCGTAAGCCTCCTGGAGCTTTGCGTTCCCCTCGATATCTCCAACGTTGAACACTCCGCCGCACAGGACCTTTCCCTTGTCCGTCCAGCCCAGATGCTTCGTCACGTTATCGTACCAATATTCCGTCTCCTCGAACTCATGGCCCTCTGCGGCCACCAGCAGGGTGCAGTCCTTCACGGGGTTCGCGTAGCCGGGATTTCCCTCCGCCACGGCAAACAGCCGGTCAAAGGCACATTTCAGCTGGCCGCTGATGGTCCAGTAATACATGGGCGACGCCAGACATACAAGATCCGCATCCTTGTAAGCCGGGTAGATTCTCTCCATGTCGTCCCGCTGGACACAGGGATGGGCGGGGTCCTTTCCGCCGCCGCAGCAGCCCAGGCAGGGGTGGATGTCCATCTTCTGGAGATCAAAGCGGGTCACCTGATGGCCCGCCTCCTCCGCGCCCTTGGTAAACGCCTGGATCAGCGCCGCTGTGTTTCCCTTTGCTCTGGGGCTTCCGTTCAGAATCACGATTTTCTTTACCATGTTCAGCACCTCATTAAATAAAAAAGTCTTGACAAATTTCCTTGTCCTGTCCATAATTATAGTAGGTATCAGAAATTCGTCAAGTACCCACATTTTTGTAAGGTACTATCCTAAAGGAAAGTGTATGCTATGATTCAGAACTATATTGAAAACGCAAACTTCGAGGACACGGGATTTCACTATACCCTTTCCCTCATCAGCGGCAAATACAAAATGGTGATCCTCTACTGCCTGATGGAGTTTCAGCCGGTCCGCTTCAACGAGATGCGGCGGTATTTGAAAACCGTCTCCGACAAGACCCTCAGCGCCAGCCTGAAGGAGCTGGAGGCGGACAAGCTGATCGTCCGGAAGGAATACCCCCAGATCCCGCCCAAGGTGGAATATTCGCTCACAGACCGGGGGACCTCCCTGATGCAGGTTCTGGACCAGCTGTGCATCTGGGGCGAACAAAACCGGCTCCCCCGGTAAACTTGAACAATACCCGCCTTTGCGGGCCGCGAGGTGACTTTTATGGCAAACTTTCAGCGGGTCCTCCTGCTGCTTTTAGATTCCGTGGGCGCAGGTGCTCTGCCCGACGCCGCGGATTACGGCGACGCGGGAACCTTTACCCTGGGCCACACCCTGGCCTCCCAGCCGGGGCTGACCCTTCCGCACCTGGAATCCATAGGGCTGATGCAGCTCCCCGGTCTGGAGCGATTCTCCACCGGGAGGCCTGTCATTGGCCGCTATGGCCGCTGCCTGGAATTGTCCAGGGGAAAGGATTCCATCGTGGGTCATTGGGAGGTCATGGGAGCCGTTACGGAACAGCCCTTCGACACCTTCCCCCAGGGCTTTCCGGCAGACCTGCTCCAATCCATTCAGGATACCATCGGCCGGGAGATCTTAGACGGCGGCGTGGCCTCGGGCACCGAGATCATCGCCCGGCTGGGCGAAACACATCAGGAGACAGGGTTTCCCATCCTCTATACCTCCGCAGACAGCGTCCTCCAACTGGCCGCCCATGAGGAGACGGTGCCCTTTTCAACGCTTTACGCCTGGTGCGAAGCCCTGCGCCGCATGGTGGACGATTCGCCCTATCGCATCGGCCGGGTCATCGCCCGCCCGTTCCTGGGCGCTCCGGGGAATTACACCCGGACCCCGAACCGCCACGACTACGCAGCTTTCCCGCCTGCGGTCACAGACCTGGAGCTGCTCGTGCAGTCAGGCATCCCCATCCACTCCATCGGCAAGCCCGCGGACATCTTCCCCCAGGTGAACTTCACCACCACCCAAAAGACCTCCGATAATTTTGAGGGCATGGCCGCCGCCAAGGAAGCCCTGTCCACAACAGACGGTCTGATTTTCGTGAACCTTCTGGATTTCGACATGAAATGGGGCCACCGCCGGGACGCTGCCGCCTATGCCGCGGGGCTGAAGGCCCTGGACGATTTCCTGCCGGAGCTGCTTTCTGCCATGGACGAGGAAACCTTGCTCATCGTCACCGCCGATCACGGCTGTGATCCCTGCCATGTGGGAACAGACCACACCCGGGAGCACATTCCATTTTTGCTCTACCACCGCGGCATCATCCCCGGCCCCCTGGGCCTCCGGGAGACCTTTGCCGATATCGGGGCCACGGTGCTTTCCGCCCTGGGCGGACCGTCCCCATCTCTGGGCGCCTCTGTCCTGTAACATAAATTTCAAGCTAGAATTGGAACGCCGCCTTCCGTCGAATCCGGAAGGCGGCGCTTGCATTATGTTTCCCGCAGCTGTAAGTCATACAGCTTCTTGTAAATGCCATTCTGATTGAGCAGCTCCTGATGGGTGCCCTCCTCCCGAAGGCGGCCCTTGTGCATGACCATGATCTTGTCGGCACTCTGGATGGTGGAGAGCCGGTGGGCCACCACGATGGTGGTGCGGCCCGTCATGAGCCGTCCCATGGCCTCCTGAATCAGCCGTTCGGTCTCTGTGTCGATGTTGGCCGTTGCCTCGTCCATGACCAGGATGGCCGGATCATAGGCCAACGTCCTCGCAAAGCTCAGAAGCTGCCGCTGCCCGGCGGACAGGTCGCTGCCCCGCTCCGTCACCGCCTGCTCGTAGCCGTGCTCCAGGTTTCGGATAAAGCCGTCGGCGTTGACGAACTTCGCCGCCGCACGGATCTCCTGGTCGGAAATATCCGGATTTTTCAGCCGGATATTCCCCTTGATGTCTCCGGTAAACAGGAACACATCCTGCTGCACCTGGCCCACCGCCCGGCGGATGCTGTCCGTGGAGAGCTCCCGGATATCCACGCCGTCGATGGTGATACGGCCCTTTTGAATGTCATAGTACCTGCCGATAAGGTTCAAAATGGAGCTTTTCCCCGCACCCGTGGCCCCCACAAAGGCCGCCGTCTGGCCCGGTTCGATCACAAAGCTCACATCCCGCAGTACCCATTCCTCCCCGTCATAGGAGAACCACACATGGTCGAACTCGATGCGTCCCTTGGGCCGGCCCAGTTCCTTTGGTTCCTCGGGGTCTTTCACCAGAGGCTCCTCGTCCAGCAGCGTGAAGATCTTTTCCCCTGCCGCCATGGCTGCCTGAAGGGTGCTGAATTGGTCCGAAAGGGACTGGATGGGCTCAAAGAAGGACTTGACATAGCTGGTAAAGATGTACAGCGTTCCAATGGAGATCACCCCGCCCATAACCTGCAGGCCACCGAAGCCCAGTACCACCGCCAGCGAAACGATGCTGATCCAGTAGATCAGCGGCTGGAAGATACCATAGACCACGATCTCCCGGAAGTTGGACTGGAACAGGTCCCCGGACCGCTGGGAAAACTCGTACTGCTTTTCTTTTTCCCGGTGGAACACCTGGATCAGCTTCATGGCGGATAGGTTCTCGGAGAGGTATGTGTTCAGCGCCGAGACCTTGGTCCGGGTGATCCGGTGGGTGGAGCGGTAGATCTTCGTAAAGCCCCGGGTCAGCACCACCACCACCGGCAGCAGCACAAAGCTCAGCAGCGCCAGCCGCCATTCCAAGTACAGCATCACGCCTGCATAGCCCAAAATCAGCACGCAGTTTTTCACCATGGTCACCAAAATGCTGGAAAACAGCTCGTTGAGGGTCTCCACATCATTGGTGACCCGGGTGACGATCCGCCCCACGGGGGTGATGTCAAAAAACCGCAGGGACAGGGTATGGATATGGGCGAACAGCTCACTGCGCAGCCGGTAGATGATGCCCTGTCCCAGCTTTTGCAATATCCACATCTGGGCCGCATTGCACAAGGTGCCGAAGACCAGCAGGCCCAGATAAAATCCAAAATACCGCACCACCGAGGAAAAAACGCCCCCTGCGGTGATCTCATCCATGGCCGTGCCGATGATCACCGGCCGCAGCAGGTCGCTGGCCGTCGTCACCAGCACCAGCAGCAGCGCCAGCAGCAGTGTCCCGATATGGGGGCGCAGATAGCTCAGGAGCCGCAGAAACACGCCTTTATTCTTCTGCATGGAGGGCCTCCTTTTCCGCCTGGAGCTGGCGCTCCAGCTGCTGCTGTTCGTAGAGTCTGGCATAGCGCCCATCCTGCCGCAGCAGTTCCTGATGGGTGCCGCTTTCGGCGCAGGTCCCGTCCTCAATGTACAGGATCTGGTCAGCGCCCTGGACGGTGCTCACCCGGTGGGCAATCAGGATGGTGGTCTTCCCAGCCCGAAGCTTTTTCAGCTCCGACAGAATGCGTTCCTCCGTATCTGTATCCACCGCCGAAAGCGCGTCGTCCAGGATCAAAATTTTGGCGTCCTTCATCAGCGCCCGGGCGATGGCTGTCCGCTGCTTCTGCCCGCCGGAGAGGGTCACGCCCCGCTCGCCCACCACTGTAGCATACTGCCGGGGAAAGTCCATGATATTCTCGTGGATGTCCGCCGCCTTCGCCGCCTCCACCACCTGGTCATAGTCGTGGAACGCTTCATCCACCTTGCTTTCCCGGTCCGCCATCTCCTGTTCGGCAGACTCCTCGGCGGCCTCGTCCTGGCGGATGAAGATCTTGAACTTCTTCGGTGCCTCCTTCGGCATTTTCTCCAGGGTTCGGGTGCCAAAGGCGATATTGGTCTGCAAGGTATCGGAGAACAGCAGGTTCTCCTGGGGTACATAGGCGATGCTCTCCCGGAGCACTGCCAGGGGGATCTCCCGCAGGTCGCGGCCACCCACAAAGACCTGCCCCGGTGCCACATTGTATACCCGGGTCAGCAGCGAGGCCAGGGTGGATTTTCCGCAGCCGGTCTTGCCCAGGATGCCCACCGTAGTCCCCTCTTTGATCTCCGCCGTGAAGCCCGAAAACACCTCCGGCAGGGCCTCGGCGTAGCGGAAATGCATATCCCGGAAAGCGACGGAAGGCACGATCTCCCGCACCGTCTCATCGGTCCATTCGTCGTCTTTGATTTCCTGGGGCTCGTAGAAAATGCTCTGGACCCGCCGCCAGGAAGCAATACCCTGGGACAGCATGGTGATGGATTCTCCCGCCGCCATCATGGGCCACACCAGGGTCATGACGTAGGTATTGAACGCCACAAATTTCCCCAGTGTGATATCTCCCTCAATCACCAGATAGCCGCCGTACAGCAGCGTCAGCGCGCTGGCCACGCCGATGAGCCCCTGCAAAAGGGGCACCACGACGGTCCGGAGGCGCACCACATGGAGATTGGCCTCCCGCGCCTCGCGGTTGCGCACCTCAAAGGCCTCCATCTCCTGCTTCTCCTGCACAAAGGCCTTGACAATACGGATGCCTGAGATGCTCTCCTGCACATAGTCCGACAGCTTTGCAAACACCGACTGCTTTCGGTCATAGCGCCGCCCCATAGCCTTGCCGTATTTACTGCCGCCGAACAGGATCACCAGCAGCGGCAGCAGGGCCAGCATGGAGAGCTTGAAGTCTACATAGATGATCATCTTCCCCAGCACCAGCAATGTCATCACCACCGCGTCAAAGGTGGTCAGGATCGCCGGGCCCACCGCCATGCGGATGGCGTCCATGTCGTTGGTGAAATAGGCCATCAGATCCCCGGTCTTGTGGTTCTGATAGAATCGGCTTGAAAGCGTGGTGAGCTTCCCGTAGAGATTCTCCCGGAGATCCCGCTCCACCCGCCGGGACGCGCCGAACATCAGCACACGCCAGCCCAGCCGCATCAGCGCCACCAGCGTGGCAATGCCTACAATCAGCAGGACGTCGATCAGCAGCGTCTTTCCCGGAAATCCCCCGGCTGTCAGGCCATCGGTGATCTGTCCGGTGAGCTGGGGAATGTACAGCTCCAGAAAATCCACCGCCAGCAGACACCCCAGGCCGCAAATATACTGCCACAGGTACGTTTTCATGTAGGATAGCATCGAGGCTTCCCGTTTCATGTACAAAACTCCTTTTATATCTTCACAAATTACCCATCATTGTAACACTCCCCGTGGGATTTTACAACCTGCGGTCATTCATAAAATCAAGTCTTCCTGCAAATACTTTCCCCAAAGAAATCAATTTGCAGGAGGAAGAATATTATGCCAAAGATCGTCGTCGCCCTGGGCGGAAACGCCCTCCAGCGCAAAGACAGCGACGCCACCGCCCAGGCCCAGCTGGAGGTGGTCAAGCAGACCAGCAACTATATCGCCCAGCTCAGCGCCCGGAACTATGAGCTGGCCATCGTCCACGGAAACGGTCCCCAGGTGGGGCGCATCCTGCTTTCCAGCGAGACCGCAAAAAATGTGGTGCCCCCTATGCCCTTTGATGTGTGCGGCGCCATGAGCCAGGGCTATATCGGCTACCATATTCAGCAGTCCCTGACCCACGCCCTGCACCAGCAGAACCGCCATGTGCCCGTGGTGACATTGCTGACCCAGATGGTGGTGGAGAAAAGCGACCCCGCCTTCCAGAACCCCACCAAGCCCATCGGTCCCTTCTATACCGAGATCGAGGCCCGGGCCCTGGAGGCCTCCAAGGGCTACACCATGCGTGAGGACGCGGGACGCGGCTGGCGGCGGGTGGTGCCATCCCCCATGCCCCGGCGCATCGTGGAGATTGACCAGGTTCGCCAGCTGTGGGATAACACCATCGTCGTCACCTGCGGCGGAGGCGGTATCCCCGTGATTGAGAACCCCGACGGCACCCTGGAGGGTGTGGCCGCCGTCATCGACAAGGACTTCGCCGCAGAGCTGCTGGCCGAGCAGGTGGGGGCGGATATCCTGATGATCCTCACAGAGGTGGAGCAGGTGGCCATCCATTTTGGCAAGCCCGAACAGCAGAACCTCCATCATATGTCCCTGGCGGAGGCGGCCCAGTATGTCGCCGAGGACCACTTTGCCCCGGGCAGTATGCTCCCCAAGGTGGAAGCTGCCATGAAATTCGTCCGGGCCAATCCCAACAAGGTGGCAATCATCACATCCCTGGATAAGGCCATGGAGGCCCTGGAGGGCAAGACCGGTACCGTGGTGACCTTTGCCAAAGGCGTCCAGCCTGCTGTGGAAGAACCGTGACCACTTCTCCAAGACAAAAAGGACCTGAGGAATGCTCCTCAGGTCCTTTACTCGCTTGGAAATTACTTGACCATGCAGCCCACAGTCTCGGGGATGATGAGCTTCGCACCGGTCTTGGCAACCACGTCCTCGACGGATACGCCGGGAGCGGTCTCCAGAAGCACGGGGCCCTTGTCGGTGATCTCGATCACAGCCATCTCAGAGACGATATAGTTGATGCAGTGATAGCCGGTCAGGGGCATATTGGTCTTCTGCACGATCTTGGGGTTGCCCGCCTTGTCGCAGTGGGTGGTCATGACGATGGTGATCTTGGAGCCGGTCACCAGGTCCATGGCGCCGCCCATGCCCGCGGCAGTCTTGCCGGGGATCATCCAGTTGGCCAGGTTGCCCTCAGCGTCCACCTCGTAGGCGCCCAGAACAGTAGCGTCCACATGGCCGCCGCGGATAAAGCCGAAGGAGCGGAAGCTGTCAAAGCAGGCGCCGCCCACGCGGAGCTTGGAGACCTTACCGCCGGCATCCACCACGTTGGGATCGGCCCACTCGCCCTCCTTGGGCGCGCCGGTGAGGCCCACAGCGCCGTTCTCGGTGTCCATCCAGACGTCCACGCCCTCGGGCAGGTAGTCCAGGCACTTGGTGGGCATGCCGATGCCCAGGTTCACAACGTCGCCGTCATTGAAGAACCGTGCGGTTCTGTATGCGATCAAATCTTTTCCTGTCAGTTCCATCTTAAACGTACCTCCTATCAAGCTTCCGTGAGCTCACGGCCCTGCACAACGGCGTCCACAATGAAGCCGGGGGTCATGATCTCGTCGGGATCCAGCTCGCCGATCTCTACGATATGCTCGGCCTCCACGATGACATGCTTACCAGCGGTAGCAAAGGCCTCGTTGAAGTTCCGGGACGTGCGGCGATAGACCACATTGCCCATCTTATCGGCCTTCCAGGCATGGACGAAGCAGACGTCCGCGCTCAGGGGCAGCTCAAGGATGAAGCGCTTCTTGCTGGCGTCGGGGATGATCTCGCCGTCCAGGAAGTGGAACTTCTGCGCTTTCTCATCCCATTCCACCACCTGCTTGCCGTCCATCATGGGAGTGTACAGGCCGGTGGGAGTCAGAACGCCGCCGATGCCGGCGCCGCCGGCACGGACCTTCTCACACAGGGAGCCCTGGGGCACGAAGGTCAGGTTGATCTCACCGTCAACGACCTTCTGCACCGTCTCGGAGTTGTTGCCGATGTGGGAGCAGGTGATGGCCTTGATCACGTTGGCGCGGACCAGCTTGCCGATGCCGCGGCCGGGGATGCTGGTGTTGTTGGAGATGACGCTCAGATCCTTGATTCCGGCGGCAATCAGGCCCTCAATGAGAACCTCGGACACGCCCACGTTCACGAAACCAGGGAGCAGAACGGACATACCATCAAAGCAATACTTCTTGATGGCTTCTTCTACGGTGGTAACTTTAGACTTTGCCATTGGTATCATTCCTTTCAGAGTTTGATAAGACGCACAGCGCCTATTTTGTACCATAATATTATGATACCCATATTTTTTCGGAATGTCAAGCATTTCAGCGGCCTCGCGGGCCGGCAGAACAATTCCGGAAAAACCTACAATTTTGCGGCGGATTTTCGCTGGCTTTCACGCTGTTTTTCAGCACATTAGACAATGATAAATTGCTCTCTGGCATACCGCCGCAGTTCCTCCCGGGCATCCGGGTGGGCGATATTGATTAGCTGCAGCGCCCGCTCCTTGACATTTCGTCCCCGCAGGTGGGCGATGCCGTATTCCGTCACCACATAGTCCACATAGTTCCGGGGGATGGACACCGCCGCCCCGGGCTTTAATTGCCCGGTGATCTTGGAAATCCCCTTTTTGGTGGACGCCTGGAACGCCAGGATGCCCCGGCCGTTTTTGGCGTGGAGGGCTCCATAGGCAAAGCAGAATGCCCCGCCGGTGCCGGAGAACTGGGTGGGCCCGATGGACTCGGAGCACACCTGTCCGGTGATATCCATTTCAATAATAGTGTTGATGGACACCATGTTGTCGTTCTTGGAGATTTCCGCCGGGTTTACCGCCACCCGGGTGGGGCAAAGCCGCACCCCGGGGTCCGTGGACAGGGTCTCATACAGGGCAAGGTCACCCCCGGCGAAGCAGCCGATGTGGAGCCCCCGGTTGTAGTTCTTCCTGGCCCCGGTGATAACGCCTTTACGGATCATCTCCCCCATAATAGAGGTAAACATCTCCGTGTGGAGCCCCAGGTCCTTTTTGTCCATGAGATGGTGGCCTACAGCGTTTGGCATGCTGCCGATGCCAAGCTGGAGGCAGTCGCCGTCATGGACCAGCTCGGCCACGTTTTCGCCGATCTTCTCCTCAATTTCCGTGGTCTCCATGTCCTTGACGGTCATGGGGGGATAATCCACCTCCGTCAGTACCGTCACATCCCGAATATTGATCCGAAGCCCGCCCTTGACCCGGGGCAGCTGGGGATTGACCTCCAGGATAATGGTATCGCAGGTCTTGATGCAGTCGCTCTCCCACATGTTGCAAAGCCCCAGCTGGAAGTAGCCCTTTTCGTCCATGGGGCTCACCGCCGCGCAGAACACGTTTCTGGGCCGGTATTCCGACAAAAAGGAGCCGAAATCGCAGATATCCACCGGAATAAACGACACATTTCGCTGCTTCTGCCCCTCCATGAGCACCCGCCCGTAGAGGAAGGTGGTGAAGCTGATGTGGCCGTTCATGGCCGGGTCCGTAACGCACTGGTAGTCGCCCTCATGGCCCTTAATGCAGTGAACGTCCTCCACATAGGGGGCGATTTTATGGAGATTCCGGAGGATCAGGTCCGGCTGATGGGCGTCGCCGCCGAAGCAGACCTTGGCATGGGTGTGGATGGCTTTCAGGCAGTCGTCCACCGTGCCTTTTTTCTGCTGATACAGCTGTTCAAACTCTGTCATAAAATCCCCTCCTGTCAAATAAAGAACTGCTCTTTGGCGTACCGCCGCAGCTCCTCCCGGGCCTCGGGATGGGCAATGGCGATGAGCTGCTCGGTGCGTTCTTTGACGCTGCGGCCTTTCATCCGGGCCACCCCGTATTCCGTGACAATGTAGTCCACATAGTTCCTGGGGATGGTCACATTGGCCCCGGGGCTCAGCTGAGACCGGATCTTGGAGATGCCCTTCCGGGTCATGGACGGGAAGCACAATATGCTCTTTCCTCCCTTGGAGTGGATGGCCCCCAGTGAGAAGCACAGGTTCCCGCTGGAGCCGGAGATCTGCCGGGGGCCGATGGACTCGGCGCATACCTGCCCGGTCAGGTCCATCTCCACCAGGGTGTTGATGGCGATCATGTTGTTCATCTGGCTGATGACGCTGGGGGAGCACACATAGCTGGCCGGGCGCACTGCCGCCTTGGGGTTATCCGCCAGAACGTCGTAAAGCCGCTGTTCTCCCCAGGCCGCCGAAGCGATGGCCAGGCCCTTGTCGATGTTCTTGTGTTCCCCGGTGATAATGCCGTTTTGAATCAGGTCTCCCACGCCGGTGTTGAACCATTCGGTGTGGAGCCCCAGCTCCCGGTGGTCCATAAGCCGCTCGGCAATGGCATTGGAGAGGGTACCGGTGCCCAGTTCCAGGCAGTCCCCATCGGACACCAGGTCAGCAATATAGTCCGAGATGGTGGCCTCCACCTCCGTGGGCGGTTCCTCCGGCACCTCGGGCAGGGGATAGGCCGCCTCGTGGAAGGCCGTCACCTGAGAGATGTGGATGTCCATGCCGCCCTGCATCCGGGGCAGGTTCTCATTGACCTCCAGAATGATCTTATTGCAGGTCTCCAGGCACTCCTTTTCCCACATAAGGCTGAAACCCACCTGAAAGTTCCCGTTTTCGTCCATGGGACTCACGGCGGCCACAAAGGTGTTGCAGGGCTTGTGCTCATTGATGAACCGGGCATAGTCGCACATATCGCAGACAATGTGGCTGGTGTTGCCGTGCTTCATGCCCTCCATAAAGGCTTCGCCGTACAGGGGCGAGCCGGCGCTGCTGGAGAAGATCGGCGA
>CABSAB010000020.1 GCA_902475515.1 uncultured Eubacteriales bacterium
TTTCCAGCCGATCAGAGGAACCCCGCCGAGCATCCGGCGGGCATATCAGCCCGGCTGTGGCCGTGGCCAATCTCCTGCGGGAGCGGGACTCGAGAGGGGAGATCCTCTTTGTGGGCGCCCATGACGGCATGGAGACGGACCTGGTGCCCCGGGCGGGTTTCCGGTTGGAGACCGTCAAGATCGGCAACTTCCAGCGGAAGCTTACCCCGCCTGGGATCTATCATAACCTCCGGACCCTGTCCTATCTGATCAGCAGCCGGCGGCGGGCCCGGGAGATCATCCGGGAATTTCAGCCGGATGTGATCGTGGGTACCGGCGGCTATGCAAGCTATCCCATGCTCCATCAGGGCACGGCCCAGGGCATCCCCACGGTCCTCCACGAGGCCAATGCCGTGCCGGGCCTCACCACCAGAATGGTCATGGAGCATGTGGACCGGGTCATGGTGGCCTTTGAGGAGAGCCGGCAGAACTATCCCCATCCCGATAAGGTCCGGGTGGTGGGTATGCCCGTGGACAGTGAATTTATCTTCAAATCCAAGGCTCAGGCCCGCAAGGCCCTGAGCCTGGACGCGCGTCCCCTGGTGGTGAGCTATTGGGGCTCCCTGGGTGCCCGGGAGATGAATAAGAAGATCGCCCGGTTCATGGCGCTGGAAAAAAAGGACGGCTACCCCTTCCAGCACATTCACGCCACCGGAAGCTACGGCTGGAAATGGATGCCGGAGTATGTGGCCGAGCAGGGCGTATTTCTGGAAAATGCCCCCGCCATCGATATGCGGGAGTTTATCTATAATATGTCCACCGTCATGGCGGCGGCGGACCTGGTGATCTGCCGGGCCGGCTCCGCCACCATCGCCGAGGTGGCCGCGGCGGGGAAGCCCGCCATCTTCGTGCCCTCGCCCAATGTCACCGATAACCATCAGGAGAAGAACGCCCGCATCGTGGAGCAGCACGGCGGCGCCATCGTGCTCCGGGAGATGGAGTGCGACGGAGACAGCCTCTATCAGGCGGCGGCGTCCCTGCTGTCTGACCGGGATAAGCTGCAGCGCATGGGGAAGGCCGTCCAGGAGCTGTCCGTGCCGGATTCCGCCCAGCGGATTTTGAAAATTATCACAGAGCTTGCCCGCTCATGACCTGAGCGGTTTACCAAAGACCCCTTGGGAAATGCCTGCGCCTTTCCCGAAAGGAGGAAACGCATATGCCACAAAACCGCAAACGCAGAGCCAAGAACCAGCGTGCCGCCGCTGCCCGCCGTCAGGCCAAGCTGCGGCAGCTGCGGACCGAGCAGATGGCCCAGCAGGAAAGCCGCCAGGCCGTAAAGGCCGGCGCGGTCCCCATGTGGGGGAAAATGCTGATCTCCGTGGCCGTGGTGCTCCTGCTGCTGGTGGTTTTTTTCCGGGTGGACGAATTTGAGGTCTCCGGAAATGTCCGCTATACCGCCGAGGAGGTTTCCGAGGCCAGCGGCGTCACCGTGGGCGATGTGCTCATGGGTGTCAGTAAGACCCGGACCGCCAGCCGCATTTTGGCTGGGCTTCCCTATGTGGAGACCGTCACGGTCTCCAAGCGTCTGCCGGGGACCATTTGTTTCACCATCACCGAGACCACCGCTGCCGCTCAGGCCAGCAGCCATACCGGAAGCATTTGGCTCATGACCCGGGATGGAGAACTTTTGGAACGGTTGGATGAACAGACGGATTCTGCATATCCTGTCATTACGGGGACTGTGCTGGACCTGCCCATTTCCGGTGATAGCGCCGTGTTTGAGGATGCTGCCAAGGGCCAGCGTGCCCTGGAAGTCCTTTCGGCCATCTGTGACGCGGAGCTGGGGTCCTTTATCAGCGAGATCAATGTGGAGGACCCCCAGGAGGTGACCGTGGTGTACCTGGACCGCCTGGAGGTACTGCTGGGCGATGGGTCCGATGCGGCCTATAAGCTCCAGTATATGGTGGAAGCCGCGGCCAAGCTCTCTGACGAGGATGCGGGTGTGCTGGATCTGAGCTTTGAAAACGGCAGCCAGGCTGTATTCCATCCGATCCGATAAATTTTCGGAAATTTCAAGATTTCTATTGACCCCACAAGCTTTCTGCGATAAAATGTAAGCAAAATAGCTTTTTTATGCGGCATCGCGTGTGAATAAAGTACTTAGGAGGAAAAACTTATGAGCGAATCCTATCCCGAGAGAGTAGTTGCCATTAAGGTCATCGGCGTGGGCGGCGCTGGCAACAATGTTGTCAACCGCATGATCGAGTCCGGTGTGCAGGGCGTTGATTTTATCGCGGTCAATACCGACAAGCAGGACCTCAATAAGTCCAAGGCGCCCGAGAAGGTGCAGATCGGTGAGAAGCTCACCGGCGGCATGGGCGCAGGCTCCAAGCCCGACATCGGCAAAAAATCTGCCGAGGAGAGCCGGGCGGCCATTGCCAAAATGCTGGAGAATACCGACATGGTGTTTATCACCGCCGGCATGGGCGGCGGCACCGGTACCGGCGCGGCGCCCATCATTGCCGATATTGCCCGGGAGACCGGGGCACTGACCGTGGGCGTCGTCACCAAGCCCTTCAGCTTTGAGGGCCAGCGCCGCATGGGCCAGGCCGAGGACGGCATCGCCAGCCTCGCCGACAAGGTGGACTCCCTGATCATTATTCCCAATGACCGGCTGAAATACGTCACCGACCAGAAGATCACCTTTGCCAATGCCTTCGGCATTGCGGATGATGTGCTCAAGCAGGCGGTGACCTCCATCTCCGAGCTGGTGGGCTACTCCGATAATGTGATGATCAACCAGGACTTTGCGGATGTCTCCGCCATTATGCGGGACGCGGGCCGGGCCCATATGGGCGTTGGCATCGCCTCCGGCAAGGAGAAGGCCGAGGCTGCCGCCATGGCCGCCGTGTCCTCCCCGCTGCTGGAGACCTCCATCAACGGTGCCACAGGCGTGCTGATCAACGTCTGCGGTTCTCCCGATATGGAGCTGGAGGATGTGGAGACTGCCGCCAATATCGTCATGAAGGCGGCCAATCCCGATGCCAATATCATCTTCGGTTCCACCTTTGACACGGCAATGGAGGACAGCATGCGCGTCACCGTCATTGCCACCGGTTTTGACGGCACTCCCGGCAGCGGCGTGTTCACCACCGCAGGCGAGAAGGCCAAGGCCGAGCAGGAGGCCGCCCCCAGCGTCTCCGATATCGACGATATTTTCCGGATCTTTAACCGTAGATAATCATAAAAACCGGGCGCTGCTCCCAAACCGGATTTTGGGGCAGCGCCTTTTTTCCACCTGCGAAAGAAAGGACATATTTCATGCCAGAAATCCAAATTGAGGGATTTACCCTTACGGCGCTGATGATCACCGCCGCCCTGTGTATCGTGGCGGTCCTGGCGGCCTTTTATACCATGCGGGGGCGCATCCAGCTGTCCCAGATCATTCTGGGCGTTTTTTGCTATCTGATGGTGCGGATGCTGGAGAGCATTTTCGATCTTGCCGCGTCCATGGCGGGGCTCCCGGCGGCGGGGCTTGTCTATGGGCTGTACATGATCTTTTCCGTGGTGATCGCCCGGGAGGTGATCCGCTATGTGGGGCTCCGGTTCGGCGTACAGAGCAATTTTGACGGAACGGACGCCGTAGTGGGCTTTGCCATTGGCTTTGCGGGGGCATATGTGTGCATCTGCGCCGCCTATTATTTCAACTGCTATACCACGGCCCGGGAGTTTACCGCCTCCGGCGCCGAGGCTTTTTGGGTGAATGTGGGCGCGGGCGCCGAGGAGGCGCGGGAGCTTTTGACCATGATCTCCCAGCAGTCCGGCTGGCAGTTCATTTTGACAGGTGTAAACCGGGTGTTCTACCTGGTGCGGGAGATCGCTCTGACGGTGCTGCTCTGGTACGCCATGCGGGAGGATGGAAAAAAGCTCTATTTCCTGCTGGTGCCGCTGATGCACCTGGCGGCCATGGTGCCCGACGGGCTGTTTCAAGCCGGTGTGCTGGAAAACTCCTATGTCAAGGATGTAGTCACCTGCGTAATCTCCGGCGGCATCGCCTTCCTGGCTGCCCGGCAGTACAACCAGCGTGAGGATCTGGTGGCCCACTTCCGGGTGGAAAAGCTTCGGGCCAGAAGAAGAAAATAAGTATGTAATCCCCCTGCGTACCACACGGTACGCACCATGGCCGCGCAGGGGGGTTCTTGTTTGTGGACCCATCAGGTCTCCGTTTCCGGCGCGGCGTGGGCCGTGGTAAACTGCCGGATGATCGAGCGGACCGATTGATACAGATGGGGTTTCAGCGTTTCCAGATCGCAGGGCTCCTGATAGAGTGTGGCACTGTAGCAGGACGCGCCCACCAGCTCCACCAGCAGGTACAGCATGATCTCCGATTCCTGGGTGGAAAGACCGTAGGGAGCGGTCAAGCTGTGCAGGACCGGGAGAAATTCAAAGTCCTCCTCGGCGTCCGGACGGATGATCTCCCGCTTTAACACGCCCCAGCTGAGATTCTTGGAGATCAGCACCAGCAGGGATTGGCGGGCCGTGAGCTCCGTGAGCAGATACTCGGTGATGAACAGCATCTGTTCCTCCAGACCCTGGGGGGCGGCTTCCTGCATGGCCAGATAGGCGCTCCGCAGGAGCTTGCGGGATTCATGGGCCACCAGCTTGTTGCGGATGTCATACTTATCCTTGAAATAGAGGTAAAAAGTCCCCTTGGCCACACCGGAGCGGTCCACAATGTCGGATATGGATGTTTTTTCCAAACCATGGTCCGTGAAAAGCTGCAGGGCGGCATCCAGCATGGAGTTGAGCTTGAGACGTTTATTGTCGTCCACTTTGCTCATAATATTTCCTCCTCTGGGAAAAGGTGCTATAATTGGAACATTTTTTGTGCATAAATTGACACACTTTTGCACCATTTTGGGGTCATTTTGGGCCAAAAATGGATCAATTTCGCGCCATTTTGAGCAGAGCCTTTCCCGGTTCCTGAGGCTATTATAGCCCAGTTCGGCAAAATATGCAACAGCCGGAACGAAAAAAGATGACTATTCGTCATTTTTGGATATTGACTAATGGTCATTTTCGTAGTACAATACGGCTACAAAATGACCAAGGGTCAATTTAGGAGGCGAGTGGTATTTTGATTTCCTTTGGAAGATTTGTCACAAAGCACCGGGGAATCATCCTGATTTTGGCAGTGCTGCTGCTGATCCCATCGGTGCTGGGGTACTTAGGCACCCGGATCAACTATGACGTGCTGACGTATCTGCCCCAGGACATCGACACCATGGTGGGGCAGGAGATCCTCATGGAGCAGTTTGGAAAAGGCGGCTTTTCCATGGTGGTGCTGAAGGGCATGGACGGAAAGGACATTCAGGCGCTTCAGGAGGAATTTTCCCAGGTGGAGGGCGTGGCAGACGTGCTCTCCTACGACGGGACCGTGGGCGCGGGGCTCCCCAAGGCGATGCTGCCGGAGGACCTGACGGAAAAAGTCGCCACGGAGGACTGTGACCTGATGCTGGTGTTCTTCAGCGGCGGCACCTCGGAGGATGAGACCCTGGAGGCCGTGGCGGAGCTGCGGAGGATCGCGGGAAAGCAGGCGCTGATCGGCGGCATGTCCGCCATCATCGCAGACACCCGAGAGCTGTGCGAGCAGGAGGAACCCATCTATGTGCTGATCGCGGTGCTGCTGTGCTGCGTGGTGCTGGCGGTGACCATGGATTCCCTGCTGCTGCCGGTGCTGTTCCTTCTGAGCATTGGCATGGCGATCGTGTATAATCTGGGCTCCAACTATTTTATGGGGGAGATCTCTTACATTACAAAAGCCCTGGCGGCGGTGCTGCAATTGGGCGTGACCATGGACTATTCCATCTTCCTGTGGCACAGCTTCTCGGAGCATCTGCGGCAGGAGCCGGATAAGAATGAGGCCATGGCCCGGGCCATTTCCGACACCTTCTCCTCGGTGGTGGGAAGCTCCATGACCACGGTGGCGGGCTTCATCGCCCTGTGCTTTATGAGCTTCACCCTGGGGCTGGACCTGGGCATCGTGATGGCCAAGGGCGTGGTGCTGGGCGTGATCTGCTGCGTGACGGTGCTGCCGGCGCTGATCCTGTGCTGCCACGGGGCCATTGTGAAAACCACCCACCGGTCCTGGCTGCCCGATGTGGGGCGGCTGGCCGGCGGGATCACCAAGCACTATAAGGTATTCCTTTTGATCTTCCTGCTGCTGCTGGGGCCGGCGCTCTACGGCTACAGCCACACGGAGGTCTACTATAATCTGGATTCCTCCCTGCCGGAGGACCTGGGAAGCGTGGAGGCCAACCGGGCGCTGGACGAGGAATTCCACATGGGCGCAGTCCACATGCTGCTGCTGGATTCGGAATTGGACAGCACGGAGGTCCGGGCGATGGCCGGAGAAATGGAGCAGGTGGAGGGCGTGAGCTATGTGCTGGGGACCGACAGCCTGCTGGGAGGCCTGGTGCCCAAGTCCTTCCTGCCGGAGGATATCACGGGAATGCTGGACAGCGGCGAATATCAGCTGATGCTCATTGGCTCGGAATACGCTACGGCAAGCGACGCGGTGAACGCCCAGCTGGAAACCCTGGAGGGCATTGCAAAGGACTGCGATCCGGCGTCGATGCTCATCGGCGAGGCGCCCTGTACCAAGGACCTGATCACCATTACAGACCATGATTTTAAGGTGGTCAGCGCGGTATCCATTGGCTTGGTATTTATCATCATCGCGCTGGTGCTGCGGTCGGTGGTGCTGCCGATCTTGCTGGTGGCGGTGATCGAGTTTGCGATCTTTGTGAATATGGGCATCCCGGCCTACACAGGGACGGTGCTGGCGTTTATCGCATCCATCGTGATCGGCACCATCCAGCTGGGCGCCACAGTGGATTACGCCATCCTCATGACCAACCGCTATCTGCGGGAGCGGAAGCTGGGGCAGGACAAACAGGGCGCGGTGCAGACGGCGCTTTCTGCCTCGGCCAGCTCCATTATGGTATCGGCCCTGGGATTCTTTGCGGCCACCTTTGGCGTGGGACTGTACTCCCAGGTGGACTTGATCGGATCCCTGTGCGCGCTGATGGCAAGAGGTGCGCTGATCAGCATGGTGGTGGTACTGCTGGTGCTGCCGTCGGTGCTGTATGTATTTGATAAATGGATCATTGCGACTACGGTCGGGGCCAAGAAAGCGGTAAAGGCCCATGAAAGCAGCAAGGAGGCAACTGTATGAACACATGGAAAACAAGAGGACTTTCCCTGGTGTTGACGGGAAGTCTTTTGATATCGGGTCTGGGCATGACGGCCCTGGCCGCCGTCCACCGACACCGGCAGCTTTTTGGTGGAGGTGCCGGCCAAGGAGATCATCGTATCCGACTGGCTCCAAAACGGCGACGGGGCGGAGGTCCTGCAGGACGTGTCCGATCTGACGGACATTCAAGTGGTAAAGGGCGACGCGGAGCAGACGGAAAGCGGAAGCAGCCTCACCTGGAAAACCGGCGGCGAGGACGTCTATTATCAAGGCACCTCCACCAAAAAGCTGCCGGTGTCGGTGGAATTTGCCTATACGCTGGACGGTAAGACGGTCTCCCCGGCGGAGGTGGCCGGGAAAAGCGGCAGGCTGAAGCTCACCATCACCTACAAAAACAACACGGAAACGGAAGTGGAAGTGGACGGAAAGACGGAGACCATGGCGGCGCCGTTCCTCATGGCCACGGGGCTGCTGATGGACAGCAGCTGCGTGAAGAACGTGGAAGTGAAAAACGGCACGGTGGAGACCGACGGGGACCGGACCATCATCCTGGGCTACGGCCTGCCGGGGCTGGGGGACAGCCTGAAGCTTTCGGAGCTGGCGGACGGCGACAGGGAAGCGCCGGAGATCCCCGAGACTGTGGAGATTACGGCGGATGTGACGGACTTTGATCTGGAGATGGCGGTGACGGTGGCCTCCTGCGGGCTGCTGGACACGCTGGAGCTGACGGGTAACGAGACCCGGCAGGAGCTGGAGGACGCGCTCCGGGAGCTGGAGGACGCCACAGAGGAGCTCATGGACGGCACGGAGGAGCTGCTGGAGGGCACCGGGAAGCTGAAGGACGGCACCGGAGAACTGCTGGACGGCGCGGTGCAGCTGGACGACGGCGCCGGAGAGCTCCAGAGCGGCGGAAGCACCTTGCAGACCGGGGTGGGGACCCTGGACGACGGAGCGGGAACGCTCCAGACCGGTGTGGCGTCCCTGAACAGCGGCATTGCCCAGATCCAGCAGGCGCTGACGGCGCTGGACGCAAAGTCTTCGACCCTGACAGGCGGCTCGGCGGCGGTGAAGCAGGCGCTGCTGGAGATCCAGAGCGGGCTTCAGGGCGTGAGCGCTTCCACAGAGGCACTGGAGACGCTGGTGAGCGGCTCCGGGCAGATCCGGCAGGGGATCGAGGCGCTGACGGGGAGCATCTATCAGCTCCAGCAGGGCGTGAGCTATGAGGCCTATGCGGGGGTCATGAAGCAGCAGGGCGTGGACCTTTCGCAGCTCCAGACGGGCAACAGCGCGGCCATAGAGCAGATCAGCGGCCTGATCAGCACGCTGGACGCCCAGATCCAGGCGCTGGAGAGTGCCGGAGGTGCGGGGAGCACCAACGGCGGCGGGAATTCCCGGGGCACAGCGGTAGGGGCTGCCGCATCGGCGGCGCCGGCTCCGGCGGTGACACCGGAGAATGAGACACAGCAGAGCACTGAGGCAGAGCAGGCCCCGGAGGAGACCACCCAGGAGGCGGCACCTGCGGAGGACGTACAGGAAGTCCCGGCGGCAGAGCCGGTGCAGCCGGAGACGGCCCAGGTGGAGCTGACGGGGGCCGGGACCGTGGGACCCCAGGTGCAGCTGCTGGACGACGGGCAGAGCGCCCTGGCACAGCTGAAGGCCATGCGGGCACAGCTGGCATCCATCCAGACGCTGCTGGCCGGGAACAACGGGGCCATTGCGGGAAGCAAGGCGTACCTGGATGCGGTGAACTACAACCTGGCACAGCTCCTGAGCGGGGCCAGGACCCTGGAGACGGCATACGGGACCATGCACAGCGGTATTGTGACCCTGGCGGGGACGCTGTCGGGGCTGGCGGAGAACATGGAGAAACTCAGCGCGGGCATTGATCTGCTGGTGACGGAATACACGGCGCTGGACGATGGCACAAAGGCCTACACGGGCGCTGTGGGAGAGATCCTGGCGGGACAGCGGAAGCTTTCCAGCGGGTCCGCGCAGCTGGTACAGGGCACCGGGACGCTGAAGGCGGGCACAGAGCAGCTGTACACCGGGGCCGGGACGCTGGTGGCCGGACTGGACACCCTGCGGCAGGGCACGAGCAGTCTGAGAGATGGCGCAAAGGAGCTGGATGACGGCGCCGAAGAGCTGAACGAGGGCGCGGAGAAGCTCCGGGACGGCATGAAAGAGTACCGGGAGGACGGCATTGAAAAGCTGCTGGACCTTTACTTTGACAACGTGCCGAAGCTCATTGCCCGGCTGGAGGCCCTGCAGGAGGCCGGCGCGGCGTACGACAGCTTTGCCGGAGCACCGGAGGGGACCGAGCACAGCGTGCGGTATATGATCCGGACGGAAACCGGTGCGGAATAAAAAATACGTCCCGGCAGAGGGCTGGGATGCAAAAAAGCCCCGGAAGCTTATGAGCTTCCGGGGCTTTTGGCGGGAGATGAAAAAATTTGTGGGATATGTATAGGTTTCATGGGCTGGGGCATACTGGGAACATCTAAGCAAGGAGGGAATCACTATGACAACCAAAGAGCTTCTTTATGTGGAGGACGCCCTGGGACATGCGCAGTATTTTCAGCAGCAGTGCCGGGAGATCGCTTCCCAGATCCAGGACCCGGAGCTGAAAAGCTGCGTGGAAAACATGACCGCCAAGCACACGGAAATTTTTCAGAATTTCTATGGGCTGCTGTAAGGAACGGAGGATGATGGCATGAATAAGGACAAAAATCTCATGGAAAACCTGCTGCTGCTGGAGAAGGGCGTATGCGACCTGTTTCTCCACGGCACCATTGAATCTTCTACGGCCAATGTACACCAGACCTTCTGCACGGCGCTCAACAGCGCACTGCAGATGCAGGACACCATCTACGACAAGATGGCCGCCAAGGGCTGGTATCCCACGGAACAGGTGGAGCAGAACAAGATCAGCAATGTGAAGCAGAAGTTTGCGGCCCAGGGATAAAAAACTGCCGCAGGACCGGAGAACGGTCCTGCGGCGGTATCTTTTTTACATGCATTGGAGCAGGGTCTGCATCTGGCGGACGCCGCGCTTCTGGGAGGTAATGATGGCCTCCAGAATGGGAGTGAGCTGGGGGCAGATGGGGAAACAAAGGGCGTTTTCCGACATATGGATGGCCCCCAGGTGGTGAGGGATCATCTCCCGCATGAAGTCCGCATCCAGGCAGTTTGTGGCGGGGGCGCAGGACATCCCACGGAACATGGTTTCGATGATCTGCTGAAACCGGGCCTGGTAGCGGCAGAGGGCCGATTCGCTGTTTTCGCACTGGGAACAGGGGCAAAGGGCCTCCTGCATTTGACGAATGCTCTCGGTCTGCTCGGTGATGATACCCCGGGCGATGCGCTCCAGAGGGACGCAGGAGGTATAGCGGAGGATGTTCTGGGACATCTCGATGGCCGCCTCATGGTGGGGGATCATCTGGACAATGAAATTGTGGGAGATGCTATTTGTGAGTTCCGGGGTAGTCATGCCGGTCTCCATGGCGGAGAGGATGCGGCGGAACTCTGTGAGATAGGTTTGGGCGTTTTCGCTGAGATCACAGCGGTGCATACGATCGACTCCTTTCGCACTCCAGACTATGCAAGAGGGAGAAAGGACGTGAAAAACCCGGACTGGCGGTGCAGTCCGGGAGGTGGTCCGGTGGTGTGTTATTTGCAGCGGCGGCAATTGCCGGAGCAGGAGCCATGGCCGGGACAGGCGGTGCCGCCGCAGCAGGAAGAGCCCCGGCGGTGAATCAGGTACACGATGGCAGCGATGATCCACAGGAGGATCAGGGAAAGGAGGATAATACTTGGAAGATTCATAGGCACCTCTCAGAAAATCAAACTGCCGGCCCAATAGGTCAGGAAGGACACCAGCCAGGCCACGGCGCACTGGCTGGCCACCACGATCAGGGCCCAGCGGCCGCCAAGCTCCCGCCGGACGGCGGCCACGGCCGCCACGCAGGGGGTATAGAGTAGGCTGAACACCAGGAAGGTCACGGCGGAAAGGGGCGTGAACAGGGCGCCCAGGGCGGCGGTAGTGCCCCCCAGAAGGACGGTGATGGTGCTGACCACGCTCTCCTTGGCGGTGAAGCCGGTGATGAGGGCAGTGGAGATCCGCCAATCGCCCAGGCCCAGGGGACGGAAGATGGGGGCGATCCAGCTGCCGATCAGGGCAAGCAGGCTGTCCGCCGAATCGGCGACTACATTGAGCTTCAGATCAAAGGTCTGGAGGAACCAGATGATCACCGAAGCCAGGAAGATCACGGTGAAGGCCTTGGTGACAAAGTCCCGGGCCTTGTCGTACATCAGACGGAGGACACTTTTTGCGCCGGGGAGGCGGTAGTTGGGAAGCTCCATGACAAAGGGGACGGGTTCACCCTGGAAGGCGGTCTTTTTTAGAAGCAGGGCATAGAGGATGCCCACAATGATGCCTGTGAAATACAGGGCGATCATCACCAGGGCGCCGTGGTCCGGGAAAAAGGCTGCGGTGAACAGGGCATAGATGGGCAGCTTGGCGCTGCAGCTCATAAAGGGGGTGAGGAGAATGGTCATTTTCCGGTCCCGGTCCGAGGGGAGCGTTCTGGTTGACATAATTGCGGGGACAGAGCAGCCAAAGCCGATGAGCATGGGCACGAAGCTGCGGCCGGAGAGACCGATCTTCCGCAAAAGCTTATCCATCACAAAGGCCACACGGGCCATATAGCCGCTGTCCTCGAGAATGGAGAGGAAGAAGAACAGCGTCACAATGGTGGGCATGCTTCCTGGGCATCATGCTGCTGGT
>CABSAB010000021.1 GCA_902475515.1 uncultured Eubacteriales bacterium
GTGGCGGCGGCAATAAATACATTGCAGCCGTTCTCATCGATCCAGCGGCGGGGGCCGTTGTGCAGGTCGCAGGGATAAAAGTTGAACAACCCGTGCTCCCGTCCCTTTCTGGTAGCGCTCATGAGAAAGGCAATGTCCATATCAAAGGTGTCCTGATAGATGGGATTTGTCATAAACTCATGGGTTTGGAAGCACATGGGGGCATACATCCGGTATTTTTTCCCCCGGCCGCGGAGGGTCTGCATGGCGTCAAAAAACGCCGTGGGCTCATTGGCGCACTGGGAGGTGCCGATGATATCGCCGTCCTGCAGGGAGTCCAGGGCTTCTTCCAACGTCACGAGCTTGGAGTGGTATTCCGTTTCATAGCGGTTCATGGGAGGTCCTCCTTTGATTCATTCTGTGGGTTATTATACCGGGGAATTTAAAAAATTGCAACGCAATGTTTCACGTGAAACACGTCGTCGCAAAGTCCGCTCTGTTCGGTTCTCCCTGCGGTCAGCTATGAAACGGAATACCACTCCAAGCTCGTGACCCGCTGCGTTGCTCTTTCTCTCCGATCGCGCCCCCGGCAGCAGCGGAATGTTTCACGTGAAACATGAAACATACGTTTCTCCCCTTGCATTGTCTCCCGTCAATTGTTATAATACTATTCTAAGTGAAAAACGGAAGGAGGCCCGGCTATGATCCTATCGATGGTGAACCAAAAGGGCGGCGTGGGAAAAACCACCTCGGCGGTCAGCGTAACAGCCGCCCTGACCCAGCTGGGCAAAAAGGTACTGCTGTGCGACTTTGATCCCCAGGCCAACGCGACCTCCGGCCTGGGTGTGGAAAAAAAGGACGTCCGGCACTCGGTCTACGATGTGATCATCAACGGCGTAGACGCCAGGGAGGCCGTCGTTTCTACAAAATACGGAGACCTGCTGCCCTCGGGCGCGGATCTGGCCGGCGCCGGCATCGAGCTGGTGAGCATGGACCGCCGGGAATTCCGGCTGAAGGACGCCTTGGACACGCTGAAACAGGAATACGACTATATTTTCATCGACTGCCCGCCCTCGCTGGAGCTGTTGACCCTCAACGCCCTGTGCGCGGCGGATCAGGTGATGATCCCCGTACAGTGCGAATACTACGCCCTGGAGGGCCTCAGCGATCTGATGACCACACTGCGGGCGGTAAAGCGGGCCTACCGGCCGGACATCGGCATCTTTGGACTGGTGCTGACCATGTACGATGGGCGCACCAACCTCAGCATGCAGGTGGCTCAGGAGGTGCGGCGGCATTTCCCGGGGAAGGTCTTTGCCTCGGTGATCCCACGGAACGTACGGCTCAGCGAAGCCCCCAGCCACGGCCTGCCCATCACCGCCTACGACCGGCTCAGCAGGGGGGCGGAGGCATATCTCAGCCTGGCGGAGGAGATCATCAAAAAAACAGGTACATAAGGAGGGGATGCCGTTATGGCGAAATCCACCCAAAAGGGATTGGGCAAGGGCCTGGGCGCCCTGTTTGCAGAGCCGCCTGCCGCGGCCCCATCGAATACAAAAGAGAAATTTCCCAGCCATCTGCCCATTCAGAAGATCGAGCCCAACCCGGACCAGCCCCGGCGCAATTTTGACGAAATGGCCTTGGCGGAGCTTTCTGATTCCATCATGAAGCACGGCATCATTCAGCCCATCACGGTACGGCCGCTGGATACGGGCTTTTATCAGATCATTGCCGGCGAACGCCGCTGGCGGGCCGCCCGGATGGCCGGCCTCTCGGAGGTGCCCGTAAACGTCTTTACGGCGGACGAGCGGACCGCCGCCCAGCTGGCCCTCATCGAGAATCTCCAGCGGGAGGACCTGAACCCCCTGGAGGAGGCCCAGGGCTATGAGACCCTTATGGAGACCTACGGCATGACCCAGGAGGAGGCCGCCTTCAACGTGGGAAAATCCCGCCCGGCAGTGGCCAACGCCCTGCGGCTTTTGAAGCTACCAAAGTCCGTCCTGTCTCTGGTGGCCGACGGCAGTCTCTCCGCGGGCCACGCCCGGGCGCTGATCCCCCTGGAATCGGAGGACCTGCAGAAGGACGCGGCGGCACGCATTCTGGAGGGGCAGCTCTCCGTCCGGCAGACGGAGGCCCTGGTAAAGCGGCTTATGAAGCCGGAAAAAGCCCCGGCGGTGAAGGACCCACTCCAGGTGGACTATCTCAAGGAATGTGAAACGGCCCTGTCCAAGACCCTGGGCCGAAAGGTGAACATCGTCCCCGGAAAAAAGAAGGGGAAATTTGAACTGGAATACTACGGCGACGAGGACCTGCAGCAGCTGATCGACCTGCTGGGGACATTGGGCCGGTGATCGATATTTCGAGGTGAACGGATATGTACAGCCACCAATTCGGGGCGGGCCGCCGATCTACCGGGCGGCCTGGGCCGCAGATTTTTTGAATGATACTATTATATATAGAGGTGGAACAACATGCTTGACATTAAATTTATCCGGGAAAATCCCGAGCTTGTAAAAGAAAACATCAAAAAGAAATTCCAGGACCAGAAGCTGCCCCTGGTGGACGAGGTCATTGCCCTGGATGCGGAAAACCGCGCGGCCATCGCCGAGGCCCAGGAGCTTCGCACCGCCCGGAACGCCCTCTCCAAGGAGGTGGGCAAGCTCATGGGCATGGCGAAAAAGGACCCCGAAAAGCTCCAAGAAGCCGAAGCGGTCAAGGCCCAGGTAAAGGCCCAGGCAGACCGGCTGGCAGAGCTGGAGGCCAAGGAGGAAGAGCTGGCGGCGAAGATCCGGCCCATTATGCTGACCATCCCCAACATCATCGACCCCTCGGTGCCCATCGGGCCCGATGACAGCTGCAATGTGGAGGTCCAGCGGTTTGGGGAGGCGAAAGCCCCAGAATTTAACATCCCTTATCACACGGAGATCATGGAGTCCTTTGACGGCATCGATCTGGACGCCGCCCGGCGGGTCTCCGGCAACGGGTTCTACTATCTCATGGGCGACATCGCCCGGCTCCACGAGGCTGTTTTGGCCTACGCCCGGGATTTCATGATCGGCAAGGGCTTCACCTATGTGATCCCGCCCTTTATGATCCACGGCAATGTGGTGGAGGGCGTCATGAGCCAGACGGACATGGAGGCCATGATGTACAAGATTGAGGGGGAAGACCTCTACCTGATCGGAACCTCCGAGCACTCCATGATCGGCAAATTCATCGACCAGATCGTGCCTGCCGAGAGCCTGCCCCAGACCCTGACCTCCTACTCCCCCTGCTTCCGCAAGGAGAAGGGCGCCCACGGCATCGAGGAGCGGGGCGTGTACCGCATCCACCAGTTTGAAAAGCAGGAGATGATCGTGGTCTGCAAGCCCGAGGACAGCAAGGACTGGTATGAAAAGCTCTGGCAGTATTCTGTGGAGCTGTTCCGGTCTCTGGATATCCCCGTGCGGCAGCTGGAGTGCTGCTCCGGCGACCTGGCGGATCTGAAGGTCAAGTCCTGCGACATTGAGGCCTGGAGCCCCCGGCAGCAGAAATACTTTGAGGTCTGCTCCTGCTCGAACCTGGGCGACGCTCAGGCCCGGCGGCTGAAGATCCGCTATAAGGATGAAGACGGCAAAATGCAGCTGTGCCACACCCTGAACAACACCTGCGTGGCGCCGCCCCGGATGCTCATCGCGTTCCTGGAGAACAACCTCCAGGCGGACGGCTCCGTGGTGATCCCCGAGGTGCTGCGGCCCTATATGGGCGGAAAGGACCGGCTTATCGCCAAAAGCTGACACGGTACAGCAGAAATAAAAAACGTGCGCCGGTATACGGGCACAGGGACAAACAAATCAAACTGGAGGTCGTTTCCATGGACAAGAAAAAAGGCTTGGTTTCGGAATTCAAAGAATTCATCATGCGCGGCAATGTGATGGACCTGGCCGTGGGCGTGGTCATCGGCTCCTCCTCGGCAGAGGGCTCGGGGACAGCAGGCTAGTGCATCATCAATCCCATCGTCAGCACCATCATCGGCGGGATCGATTTTAACAGTGTGTCCGTGGGGATGTTCCCCATCGGGCAGCTGATCATGGCCATCATCAACTTCCTGTGCGTGGCGCTGGTGGTCTTCTTTATGGTGAAGCTTGTAAATAAGCTCAGCCGCAAGCGCGCCCCGGCCCCCGAGGAGCCTGCTGTCCCCGAGCCCTCTGCCGAGGAGCGGCTGCTCACAGAAATTCGTGATCTGTTAAAGGAAAAGAACTGATATGGATATCAAATTTCCCACCCAGGAAGATCCCTTTGGCAAAACCATGGCCAAGGCCGTGGTGTGCTGCATCATTGCCCTTGGCATCGGCATCTTCCTGGGCAACGCCCTGGGGGCGTTCATGGGCACGGACGATTCCGTGCTGACCACCTCCGCCTACACGGACAACATGGCCGCGGCCCGGAGCATGTTCACGGACCAGGACCAGATGAACTCCTACATGGACACCGCCCAGCGGGTGCTGGAGATGGACGGCCTGAAGCTCTACAGCAGCCGGGACCATCAGCGGATGCTGGCCCGGTACCAGGGGGAATTTTACGATGCGGCGGAGTTGCTGGGCGAGGACCTGCAGCCCTCCCTCATTGAGCTGATGAACACCGAGGACGCCCTCTACGGCCAGGAAACGGCGGCGGGCAGCCCCATCGAGGACCTGCGGCTTTGGAACCTCTCGGTCCAGGACGGGGTGGTCTACTTCTTCCTCCACTATGACGAGGCGGGACATGTGGGCATTGCCTACGACCACACAGAGGCCGTCCTCTCCCAGGACATGGACCATGCCCTGCCCCTGACGGCCAAGCTGGAGGGCGTTCAGGGCATCTGGTATATCATCTACCGCATCGAAGAATAACACCGCGGACAGGCGGAATGGAGGCATCGCGTGAACATCATCCTCATCGGCATGCCCGGCGCCGGGAAAAGCACCATCGGCGTGATCCTGGCCAAGACGTTGGGCATGGACTTTCTGGACTCGGACCTGGTGATCTGCCGGGAGACGGGCAAGACCCTCCAGGAGATCCTGGACGGGCAGGGGCTGGAGGCCTTTCTCCAAATTGAGGAGGAGATCGCCTGCTCTTTGGCCCCCAAGCGCACGGTCATTGCCACCGGCGGGTCGGTGCCTATGTCGGACCGGGCCATGGAACACCTGAAGACCCAGGGCACGGTGGTCTATCTTCAGGTGGAGCTGCCGGAGCTTACGCGGCGGCTTTCCAACATCAAGACCCGGGGCATTGCCTTCGGGCCGGGAGAATCCCTGGAGACCCTCTACGAAAAACGGACACCGATCTACCAGCGCTGGGCGGACCTGACGGTCAGCGTGGACCCGGAGCGAAACGATTTGGAAAATATGGTGCAACAAATTGTGGAAAAACTGCGTCTATATAAATAGGAGCAGTTTCGCCCGAGCGGCACATCCTTCCAGCAGAATTTGGATAGGCCTTCCCACAAGTAAATTCCGGAGGAACTGCATATGCTTACATTGATTGCCTTGGGAAAGCTTAAGGAAAGCTTTTACCAGGCGGCGGTTTCCGAATATGAAAAGCGGCTGCGGGCCTATGGGGGCATTCGCATTGTGGAACTGCCGGAGGTGCGGCTGCCGGAGGACCCCTCCCCCGCCCAGATCGACGGGGCCCTGAAAAAAGAGGCCGACGCCGTGCGGCAGCATCTGGGGAAAAACTGCTGGCTGTGCATCTTCACCCCCGAGGGAAAGCTTTTATCCTCCCCGGCCCTGGCGGAAAAGCTGGAAAACGTGCGGGCCGGCGGCAAGTCGGATCTGACGTTTCTTCTTGGCTCCTCCTTCGGCATCCATGAGAGCCTCAAGGCCCAGGGGGATCTCCTTTTGAGTATGTCGCCCATGACCTTTCCCCACCATCTGGCGCGGGTGATGGCTTTGGAACAGTTATATCGGGCGGAAAGCATCCGCGCGGGGAGTAAATATCATAAGTAGCGCCCCTTGTGGTTTTTCCCAGATGTTTGGAAATATGGCTTGTATTTTTTGACAAAATTTGATATATTGGTGTTTAGCAATACTACTTCAGGAGGTTTTTCCATGCGCAAACGTATTTTATGTCTGGTTTTGACGCTTGCTATGGTGCTGGGGCTGCTGCCTGCGGCCGGTGCTGCGGATGGCGCTGCCCCGTCGTCGAAGGGCGCCCTGTCTGTGGTTTACATTCCCATGGACGACCGGCCTTTTAACGACTCCCGGGTCAAGGCCCTGGCGGAATCTCTGAATATCGATCTCATCATGCCCGACGCCTCCCTCTACGCCAACCGGCTGGACGGACAGGTTCAGGGGGAAGACGGCCCCACCTATCAGGCCGGAGACCGGGAGGCGCTGCTTGCCTGGCTCCGTGACCAGAATGACACCGGAAACACCTTTATCCTCTCCATGGACCAGCTGCTTTCGGGAGGGCTGATGAACTCCCGGTGCATGTCTGATTCAGACCTGACGCTGGAGCGGGAGATCATCGACACAGTGGCGGACCTTGCGCAGAAGGGCAACACCCTCTACATCATCGACTCTGTGATGCGCCTGACCACCTCCTGCGACTACGCAGGCTACAATCTCGATCATTATACGGCCTTTGCCGCCTACGGACGGGTGCCCCGGCCCCGGCTCACAGGCAGCAATCTGACCATTGACAATATCGTACGCTACTACCGGCTGGGCAGAAACCGCGCGACCCCGGCCATCACCCTGGCCTCCCTGACGCCGGCCCAGCGCAATCTGCTGCTGTCGCCGCTGTATGAGGAGGAAGAGCCGGAGGAGCCGGAGCCTTCTCCGTCACCGGAACCGTCTCCTTCACCGGACCCCTCCCCTTCGCCGGAGCCTTCTCCCTCGCCGGAACCCTCCCCGGAGCCTTCCAGCGAGCCTACGGAGACGCCCGATCCCACGCCCGGCGAGACACCGGACCCGGAGCCTGATCCGGACCCCACGCAGACGCCGGACCCGGCCGCATCTGAGACCCCCGATCCGGAGCCTGGCACCCCTGAGACTCCTGATGAAACGGACCCGCCTGCTGTGGAGGCGCTGGCCTCCGCCGCACCGGCAGTGGCCGCAGCACCCACATACACAGCCCGTCCCCAGACCATTCCCATGGACTCCGCCGCGGTGGACGCTTACCTCCGCCGGGAGGACCCCATGATCTACGCCGACAGCACCACTCTGGCCGGCGCCAATCAGGAGATGATCGAGGAGGCGGAGGATTCCGTCCTGTCCCTCTATCTTGCCACTCGGGAGCGGAAGCTGCGGCTGTCCTATGAGACCATGGACCGGCTCTGCGGCAGAAGCAATGTCCACTATCTGCTGGGCATCGACGACTCCTCTTACGGAAACAACATCCAGACCAGCGAGATCGACCTGCTCCGGGGACTGCTGGAGGAAAAGGGCGGCTCCGATGATCTGGTCTACAGCTCGCTGGACGGACTGGCCCAGACGGCTCTCACAAAGCTGTTCCTTTCCAAATACGCCACGGAGCACCCCCGGGTCTCTGTGACCTTCCTGGGCGATGGAGCGGAGACGGTGCAGAACTTCAACTGCGATCCCCCCAGCCAGATGACCAAGGACGCCATCACCTACTTCGGCGGCACCGTGGTCACCAGCGATCCCCAGGTGAGTGTGGTGGTCCTCACCGCCTCGAACACCGCCTATGACCGGGATCAGACCACGCTGGAGCTGTGCAGTCTCCTGAACGAAAACGAGAGCAAAAAGCTCCCTACCATCTTCATTGACCTGACCCAGAACGCCAATACGCTGCAAAACCAGATGCTCTACGACGTATGCCACCTGAGCATGCTCCTGAGCTACAGCGGCCGGCCGGAGATGCCCAACTCCATCATCATGGGCATCTGCCAGGGACTTGCCCGGTACCAGGCCCTGAAGCTCCCCGGGTATCTGACGACGGATGCCCAGCTCAGCCATCTGAAAAATCTTACGACGGCCCTGGTGACAAAGCTTTCGTTCTCCGACAGCGCCTACACCCCCACCTATCAGGCCCTGGTCTCCCGGAAGATCAGCCCCACAAACTTTGGCGGGATCGACTATGACACCCAGGCAGAACTCAACGGCATCCTGGGCAAAGAGGTGCTGGCAGCAGCAAAGCCGCTGATGGCCAATCTCTCGTCGGGGAACTTTATCACCTCCCTGGCACCCTACACCCTGGGCGGCATCCAGACCGCCAAGGTGAACCACTGCTGGTATCCCTGGCTGCGGCAGATGGAGATCGACTGCAGCCTGACCCTCACCTATGGCCCGGCCAACAACGTGGGCACCTATTGCCCCGCTTACGTCAGCGGCATCACCTCCACGGAATTCTGCCCGGACAATCAGCTCACCCGGGACCAGGCGGTGAAGCTGGTGGTCTCGGCCATTGGCGACAATGTGGACGGGTCCAAAAAGACCTCCTTTGCCGACGTGGCTGCCTGGGCGCAGCCCTATGCGGCAGTGGCCCAGAACAAGGGCTACATCAAGGGCTATCCCGACGGCACTTTCCGGGGTGACTTCACCATCACCCGGGCGGAGTTTGCCACCATTCTTTCTAACTACCTGCGGCTGAACAAGGTGACATTGCCCACAAAGAAAAAGGCCAGCTTCTCTGATGTGGACCGGAAAAAGTCCGCCAAGGAGCTGTGGTATGTGGAAAATGTCTATATGCTGGCGGACGCCGGCGTGATCAACGGCTATCCCGACGGCACCTTCGGCCCCGAGCTGAATGTGAGCCGGGCGGAGGCTGTGGCCATGCTGAACCGCATCTTCCGGCCGGGCAGCGAGAACATCAAGGGCCTCACGGCCATCGCGCGGTTCCAGGACTGCACCACCGGATGGCAGTATCCCTATATCCAGGCGGCGGGACTGTCCTATTATCTGAAAAAATGAGCCTTTGGCAGCGGAGTGACCCTCCGCTGCCTTTTTGTGCTTTTTTTGATATTTTCCCTTGCAATACACCCCTATAGTGCGTATAATCGACTAGGAAAATAAAAAAGGAGGAGTTTTTTATGAATCAGGACGCAATCACCGACGCCCGCCAGCTTGGCACGCCGAAGATGCTGCTGCTGGGTCTGCAGCATATGTTCGCCATGTTCGGCGCAACGATCTTGGTGCCCGCCATCACGGGACTGTCCATCTCCGCAACGCTGCTGTTCGCGGGTCTGGGCACGCTGCTGTTCCACCTCATCACCGGCAGAAAGGTGCCGGCATTTTTGGGCAGTTCCTTCGCCTTCCTGGGGGCCTACGGTCTGGTGACCGCCTCCGGCGCGGAGATCCCCCTGACCTACTCCAGCTTCGGCGTGGCCTGCGCAGGCCTTCTGTATCTGGTTCTGGCGCTGCTGTTTAAGATCTTCGGCACCCAGAAGGTCATGCGGTTCTTCCCGCCCATCGTCACAGGTCCCGTGATCATCGCCATCGGCCTGACCCTGTCCCAGAGCGCTGTGGACAACTGCGGAAACAACTGGCTGGTGGCCATTGTGGCCATTCTGGTGGTGATCGTCTTTAACATCTGGGGCAAGGGTATGCTGAAGATCATCCCCATTCTGCTGGGTGTGCTGGCAAGCTACATCTTCTCTATGATCGTGGACCCCGCCTCCCGGGCTGTGCTGGTGGAGAAGGTCTCCGAAGCTGCCTGGATCGGCCTGCCGGTCCAGTGGGACAACACCGCCCTTTCGATCTTTGGAAGCGGCTTTGACGGCGGCATGCTGATCACCGCGGTCATCACCATCATGCCCATCGCCCTGGCCACCATTGTGGAACACATCGGCGATATCTGCGCCATCTCCTCCACCGTGGGACAGAACTTTGTCTCCGACCCGGGCCTCCACCGGACCCTCACCGGCGATGGCCTTGCCACCACCATTGCCGCCCTGTTCGGCGCTCCGGCCAACACCACCTATGGCGAGAACACCGGCGTGCTGGCCCTCTCGAAGGTCTATGATCCCCGGGTCATCCGTCTGGCGGCTATCTTTGCCGCGGTGCTTTCCTTCTGCCCCAAGTTTGCGGCCATCATTGCCGCCATGCCCGCTGCCACCATCGGCGGCGTGAGCCTGGTGCTTTACGGCATGATCTCCGCCGTGGGCGTTCGGAACGTGGTGGAAAACCAGGTGGACTTCACCAAGAGCCGCAACGTGATCATTGCCGCGCTGATCCTGGTGCTGTCCATCGGCATCAAGTATTCCGCCGCGGGCGCCATCACCTTCCCGGTGGGCTCCATCACCATCAGCCTCTCCGGCCTGGCGGTGGCCTCCATCGTGGGCATTGTGCTCAACGCGGTGCTGCCCGGCAAGGACTATGAGTTCCAGAAGGACAGCGAAGGTTCCAGTTCCGTGAATTTCAAGGTCTGACAAATATTGTACCGCCGCCCGGAGAAAATGTCCGGGCGGCGGTCTTGTGTTTTCGTATTTTTAACGAAAATACAAAATTTCTGTTTATTTTTCAGGGCATTTGCAGTATACTTAGCTTGTTAAATCCAAAAAGAAAGGAACGATGGAATGGGCTTCGTGGGAATGTTTTTCTTCTCGCTGCTGCTGCTTCTGGGCATTCTCTCCCAACAGCTGCTGCGCAGTCAGCGGGCCAGGAATTACGCGCTGCTTGCCACCTCGCTCCTGTTTTATTTCTTCGGCGGGGTCATCTACATACTGCTGCTGATCCTGGAGACGATGCTCTTCTGGTACTGCGGGCTTTTGATGGCCGAGGCCAAGGGGCCGGCGCAGAAAAAAGCAATGACGGCGGGACCGGTGGTATTTTCCCTGGTACTGCTGATCCTGTTTAAGTACACAACGCCGGTTCTGGAGATGACCAGGCAGATGTTCCGGGCGCCCCAGGTGGTGCCGCAGATCGTCATGCCCCTGGGCATCTCTGTATACACGCTGAACCTGATCTCCTATTTGGTGGACGTATACCGGGGAAAGACGGAGCCGGAACAGAGCTTCGTATCCCTTTTGACCTACAGCAGCCTGATCCACATTGCTCCGGCGGGGCCTTTGGTCTATTACCGGGACATCCGCCAGCGGCTGGCCGCACGGAAGCCCCATCCCCAAAATTTCGCCGTGGGCGTGGGGGACTTTTCCCTGGGCGTCGTCAAGGTATTCCTGCTGGCCGGCGGGCTGGAGCCCCTTTGCAATCAGCTGCTGGTCCGGTCCAATCAGGGCCTCATGGAAGCGCCGGCCCTGGCCATCTGGCTGGGAGTGTTCCTGTCGGGCATCCGGGTCTATCTGCTGCTGTCGGGCTATACGGGCATCGCCATGGGCCTGGGGCTGATGACGGGGCTGCGGTATCCGGAGAATTTTGCCTATCCGCTGCTTTCGTGCTCTGTAAAAAGCTTCTATGAAAAATGGTTTATGACCCTGTCCGCATTCCTGCGGGAGTATGTGGCGGAGCCCATCGCGGCGCTCAGCCCCAAATGCAAGACCCTGGGCATGACCGTCAGCTATGTGCTCTTTGGCTGGTGGTTCGGGGGAACGCCGAATTATCTGCTGCTGGGCGTCTTTCTGGCGGCGGCGATCCTGCTGGAGGACGGCCTCATCCGGAAAGCTCCCAAGGCTCTTCGGCGGACATTGGGCATTGTAGGCATGGCGGTGATCTTTTTCCTGATGTCCTTTGCCAGCCTGCCCCGGCTGTGGCTGGGCCTGCGGGGGCTGGTGGGGCTGAATCCGGGGGGCTTTTTCCAGAAGGCGGCCCTGCTGCCGGCCCTGCACGCACTGCCTCTGATCCTGCTCTCCATCTGCTTCTGCATGCCCCTGGGGCAGATGCTCCGGAGCTTCTGCAACGGTCATTTTCAGGAAGAGAGCGGCGTGCGGAAGGCTGCCGCGGTCTTTGAGACGATCTATCCCATCGGGCTTTTGATCCTGACGGGGGTGCTGCTGCTCACAGGCGGCACCGCAACGTTTTTGACGCTGTGAAAGGAGGGGCCCATTTGGCAGAACAGAATGTTTCCGGCGGCAAGCTGGCACGGCTCCTGATAGCGGGCGTCCTGG